>JBFLZA010000389.1:0-8644 GCA_040756535.1 Cyanobacteriota bacterium | reverse complement strand
TGCTCACAGTCCCACTTTTTATGGGGGATTTAGGGGGATCGTCCACGTTTTGGTGTGGCAAATATGGCTGCTCAGACATCCTCTCATCCCCAGTTGCAGTCAAACTTCCTACACTTTCTTTCCCCCCGTCACCCCGTCTCCTCATCTCCCCGTCAGGAACACCCGAAACTGGCACCGATTGACTCGCAATCATCGATCGCGGTGGCACTAATTGAATAAATTCTCTCCTCGGTGCAGGAGTACCAAGCGGTGGATTGCTGCCTGTAGATGTCTCCAGTTGCTGAGAAAATGTTCGGGAGGGAACTGTAGGAACAGGTTGAGACGAGGAATCCTCTGGTAAACTTCTCCCCATATCCGCCTCTATGCGTCCCCGCATCTGTTCACTTGACCGTGCAGTTGAAGTGTTTTGCCGCCTGTTTATTGACTTTTCTGTATTTATGTGATATGGATTTAAATTTGATTCAATCGATTGTTGTGTTGGCTGGACACTTGACGCTACATCATTATTGATTAGCGGTTCAACTCGACTCGGTTTAGATTCAACAGAGGGCTGGATGGGTAGAACAGTCTCAGAACGCACTAGCGGCAATTCGGGTGAATTTACATTCGCTGCATTTCCCTGGTTTTGTACCGGTGGTGTTGCTGAATGCTTGGAACTGGGTATAGTGTTAGAAACGTCTTGCACAGAATTAGGACGGTGCGAAGCTTGGCTCTGTGGTGCTTGGATTGGTGGTGACATCGGGGACTCGGCACTTCTGAGGGGCTGAATCATCTCCGATGCGGGGGATGGTTGAACAGGAGGTATTTCCTGTGTTTCCCTTGGTGCATTACGTTGTCCAAGGTTGGATATTTGGGAATCGGGTTGAGCGTTTGAGCGATCGCGTTCCAAAACTTCTGTATTATCCCGTTGCTGTCCTGTTTCTAAAACCTGGTTGATGAGTGGTTCTACTCGACTCGGCGCGTTTGTTGTCGTCGGTTGAACGGATGGAATAGCTTGAGGAGGTACCAGAGGCAGAGTTGGTTGCTCAAGCAATATGTCTTCCACCACGAAACCACCGGACTCAGCTAAGTTCGGGGGATTGACTGGGCTGTCAATGGAGGAATGCGATCGCATACTTGCATCAACTTGCCGCTGAATCATTCCCGGTGCGGCGGGTGGTTGTGTCGGTGGAGTGGCGATGAAGTTATTACCCTGATTTTGAGGAGTATCGGCTTTGGGTGTTTGTGAAGAACTTGGTTCAGTCAGGGGTGAGGGATGAGCCAAGTGCGATCGCATTTCTTGTACATTTTGCGATCGGCTGGTGTGAATCTCAGAGCTTGTACCCATAGCTTGGGCAGGCGAGACGCCTACCTCACCAGAGCTTGATAGTTCTGCTTGTGGAATGGGCATCTTGCCCGTTCCAGTACTGCTCGAATCAGCTTTAAATTCTGCTCTCCCCAGCTCCCCAGCTCCCCAGCTCCCCAGCTCCCCAGCTCCTCTGCTCCCCAGCTCCCCAGCTCCTCTGCTCCCCAGCTCCCCAGCTCCCCAGCTCCTCTCCTCCTCCCAAAAAGAGTCAATACTACTCGTTTGAGCCTCAAACCCTAGTGAATCGCTACTTAATACCACTGCCTCTGAAGTAAACATTGGGGCAATGAACGGTTGCACCACAGGAGTTAAACCCAGATGGCGCGTTACCAATCGGGTGAGAAAATTAGCCATCTGAAACCATGTCCAAATAAAACTGCCGTCGCATTGCACTCATAGACAAAATATCTGCCTCTCGCCAGCCATAAAACCGGGCTAGTTGGTGGACTTCCCGTAGCAGGCGCTTGGCTTGGACACTCAGTTCTGTCCAGAAAAATGAGACAATATCGAACAGGACTTGCCACGAGTGATTACAGGCGGGGCAGTTGAGGTCTAGCAGGACTTCCGCCTGGGGGTCGTATTCTGCCATTTGTGCGGCTAATTGTGCGATCGCATTTGACGGTAACTCGCTGTAGGCAACCGCCCCCCCATCGCGACTCGCTTGCACGAGACAGCGCTGCATAAGTTGGGAGTTAGCCACAGCAACATCCTGACACCCCACAATAGCCGCCATATCCCAGCTATTCGGCAAGCGAAATCGCAACTCTAACCCTTCGACTGCCAAAGCATATTCCTGCACTTGGGGTGCAACGGGTTCAGCGATGCGGATATCTGCCACGTTCATGCCAAATTCCAATTGTTCGCGGCATTGGGGACACTCGGCAAAGGCATTGAGCTTAGGGCCAAACGTCATTTCCCTGAGTGTCAACAGATAGGCATCTCGCTGCCCAATACTGAGAGATGCCAGTTCAGATGCCGTCCTGTCTGGGCAAGCAAAAGTGAGGAGAGTCAGCGCCTGATCGAGAGGATGCTGACTCTGCCCCATTTCCCATATTTGCAGAATGTGATGGGCAGATAAGGGACGCATAGATTAGCTAGGTTCGAGGAAACTCGGTTCTGTTGGTTCAGTTACGTCATAGTCGCGCTCCCAGCCTTCGTTTTGCAACTGAATGCTCTGGATAGCAACTGCATTCGCATTGGCATCCAGTTCGGGCATGGCGGTGAATTCAGATACCCAACAGCGAAAGACTTTGTATGCGATCGCAACTTGTCCCGCTTCGTTCATCAGTTCAATAATGATGTCCTTGCGAAAGTCCTTCAAAGACACCTCTGCACCCAAACCAGAGCCATAATTCCAAACTTTATTCGCCCATTGTTCAAACTCTTTATCGTGAGTTACGCCTCGTTCCAGCATGATGGGTTCATACTTAGTGGAGCCTGGGGAGTGGCGTTGGCTGCTGGGATCTCCCCCCTCACGATGACTCACGACTTCGGTAGTACGCTTGAGTGAGCCAACTTTACTAATGCCTGCAACATACTTGCCATCCCACTTAACCCGAAATTTGAAGTTTTTGTAGGGGTCAAACCGTTGGGCATTTACGCTAAATTGAGCCATTATTTTCTCCTCATTGCAGTTGTTTTAGTAATTCCTTGCTTGCTCTATTCCGTCTCGCATAGAGATTAAGTGGCACTTTCACGAGTCATTTGTTGGAATTTAAGGATTACAAATTCAGCGGGTTTAAGGGGAGCAAAACCAATCACAATATTGACGATGCCTCGGTCAATGTCATATTGAGTAGTTGTTTCACTGTCACATTTGACCAAGTAAGCTTCTTTAGGTGTTTTCCCTTGAAATGCTCCCTGCTTAAACAGGTTGTTCATAAACGCGCCTATGTTCAGTCGAATTTGTGACCACAAGGGTTCATCATTGGGTTCAAATACCACCCATTGCGTCCCTCGGTAGAGGCTTTCTTCAAGATATAGAGCAAGTCGGCGAACGGGAACATACTTCCACTCGGAAGCGAGTTGATCGGCACCCGCTAAAGTCCTAGCACCCCAGGTAACGTTGCCATAAACGGGGAAATTCCGCACGCAATTCACCCCTAAAGGATTTAATCGACCATTTTCACCATCAGTCATTTTGTAGGAAAGTTCTCGTACTCCTACAACCGATGCTTCTATGCCAGCGGGTGCTTTCCAAACTCCTCGTTGCGAATCAGTGCGAGCAAAAATTCCAGCGATCGCGCCACAGGGAGCAAACTCCTCTGTACGATTTTCCTTGAGCGAATCAGCCATCTTCAAGCGGGGGAAATAAATCGCTGCATTAGTGGCAAGATCAGCTCCTATACTGCTGCGAATAGTATCTACACCTCTGACAGCATCTGAAATCTTATTCCAGTCTGAACGTGGGTCTACAATCAAAAATGCTCGCTTATCCTTACAATATTTAGCTGCCTTTGCGACAGTTGTATCAATTCCAACGTCCTTTGATCGCGTTAGGGGAGGAATGCAGAGTAGATTAAATAAATCTGCTTTATCTAGGGCATACAGCCCTTTGCGATCGGTCTCCAAATCCGCATGAGAAATCTGATCGTCAGTAATATCGTCGCCATCACCACCGGCCCCGTCAGCATTGACATAGACTGGATTCTTGGTTGAAGTATCAATTGGTGTGGCATCAGGACAAGCAGTAATAGTTGGCTCGTCTTCTGGAACATTGACTAAGTTTGATTCTTGTTCAATTACTTTTTTGTAAAAGCGGGCAGAATCCGGATCGATGGAGAGATTGCGGAGGGTTTCAGCCGCGGCCACTTTATTGGAACCGGGTGATTCTAATTCCTGAACAGTTAAGTTAAACAGTGTAGTGTCTTCTGTGCCATCGTCATTTTTGCGAGTGTCATGATTAACGGCTGCTCGTAGCGCGTTGCCCCAAGTGCCCGGACTAGCTGCTTCTAGATTCAGCGCTCCACCACTACCGGGTAAGCCGATTTTTGCATGAGTTGCCCCCTTATGAACCCGAATGATAATGGCATCTTGACCGCCATTGAGGAAATACTGTTGCACCGCATAACTCATGGTGCTTTTATTCCACAGTCCCCCAAATTGGCGCATAAAGTCGCCAAAGTTTTGAATGCGTATCGGCTCATCCAACTTTCCTTTGAGTGCGCGACCAATGAAGGCAGTAATAGATGTAGAAACGCCAGTAATAGTGCGAACACCACTGGGAATTTCCTCAACGTAGACACCGGGATAACTAGGTGTGACGGGCATAAATAGTTCCTCTTCCTAATACTGAGCAATTGAGTTAAATTGTCTTATTTTTGAGGTAATAGAAGGTGGCATTCCCTCTATGGATTCTGCAAAATTCACGAGATCAGTTCTGCTTTTCAAAACTAACACTCTCTTTTTACTGATTGAACTTCCTGGGTTATAAAGAAAGTTAATTATCCTTGTTGAGGTTGTGTAGCATCACGTCCCACTAAAATTCCAATCAAAGCCTTTTTCTGGGAATCACCTGTATTTTTAAAGGTTAAAGAAGAAGGTGATTTTGAGGGGTCATTACTTAAGACAGAAATAGCGCCTTTACCCAAATAGATGTGGGGTTGATCGAGACCTTTGAAGGTTGCTTCCTCATTAGAAATACCGTAAGTTAACTTTTCGCTATACTCACTTGATTGAATTAGCAAAAAACTAACTTTTTTGACATCGCCATTTATAATTTCCACCTGCTTCTCTTCTCCTGAAGCAATATTAAATTCAATTTTGTCATAAGCTTCTACCTTGAATTCTTGCTTTAAGCTAGTCGGAGGCACCTTGATTCCTGAATCTTCTGTAATCTGTACACTTACTGCAACTTCAAATTTTGGCATGATTTTCTCCTGTTGAATTTCTTTGAATTACTCTAGAACCTGAAAAAACTGAATCTTCTTTTTCACGGTTTTCCCAGTTCTGACCTCTGTGTTTCCAAGTCTTGTAGTGTTTGTTTCAGCGCTGTAATTTCAGACTGCTGTTTCTTGACCACCTTGACCATATCAGTCAAGGTTTTTCGGTGTTCTTGAACCACTTTGGTAAGAACAGCAACGATATCGACAACTTTAATAGATTGCTTTTCATTAGAAGTTAGTAACTCTGGTGTATCTTCTGCAATAAAACCAGCATGGGGCGTTTTTGACTCATCTTCTGTGTAGATAAATTTAACTGGATTAAGGGCTCTGAGGAGAGCAGCAACCTCCTGACTAGACAAGTCATTAATTTCCTCTTTCAGTGCCCTTGATGAAACTTGGTAAAATCCGTTACTAACAGCTTCACCGGCTATTAAAACTTGTTTAGCATTAATTGAAATGCCTTTAGAATCCCGTTCCGTAGTAATTTCGGTAGTAGCAAGTTTTTTGGCATAAATACTCTCTGCATTAAGGCTTTTGGCATTAAAGTCAACATCAGGATCACCAGGGAGTGCAGCCTTATCATCTAACGCTGCTTTAACCCGAGTAATCTCTTCATGGGAGGCTTGTAATTCTGTCCTCAGTTCATAAATTTCTGTTTCTACATAGGTTTTTACAGCTTTTTCTGTGGGTATAGATTTTTCGTTGTCAGTGAGTTGACTATCATTAGAAAACTGGTCAACTGTTAAATCTTTTAACTTGAGAGACTGTCCCTCTAGTTGTGTTGCCTTCGCCGTACCGCTGATATCAAGCTGGCTTTGAGGGATAGGAGTCCCAATCCCCACTTTGCCATCATGAGTAATTGTAATTCGGTCTTGGTTGTTGGTTCGTAGAACAAAGTTCTGGTTTTGGAAGCCTAAATTAACCGTTTGAGTGTTTCTCGCCAGTTGCAAAGCACTGCCAAAATCAGTTTCCTTGTTCTGAGTAAAAGTAACAGCAATGGGCTGATCAAAGTAATATCCTGTCAGGTTGGTTGCACTGAATTGTAACTCGTTATTCTGCAAGTTAATCTTGACTGACTGGTTGTTTTGGTTCAACCTAACTAGAGTGTTCGTGTCGGCTTTGGCATCAACTTGAAATGTTCCAATCACATGTAATTGTGCATTAGGTTTAGTGATGCCGATGCCAACATTTCCCCTAACCGCAAGCATGGCGCTTTGCTCAGAATCGTTGTAGCCAATCCCTACATTGCCATTCTCAACAATTAACTTTTGAGCGGGATTACTTTCTCCAATGCCGACATTACTAGTAATACCAACATGACCTGTGTCGTGAGCGATCGCAATTCGGTCTTGGTTATTGGTTCGTAGAACAAAGTTCTGGTTTTGGAAGCCTAAATTAACCGATTGAGTGTTTCTCGCCAGTTGCAAAGCACTGCCAAAATCGGTTTCCTTGTTCTGGGTCAAAGTAACAGCAATGGGCTGATCAAAGTAATATCCTGTCAGGTTGGTTGCACTGAATTTTAACCCGTTATTCTGCAAGTTAATCTTGACTGACTGGTTGTTTTGGGCAAACCTTACTAGAGTGTCTGTGTCAGCTTTGGCATCAATTTGAACTGTTCCAATCACATGTAATTGTGCATTGGGTTTAGTTATGCCGATGCCAACCTTTTCCTTAACCGCAAGCATGGCGCTTTGCTCAGAATCGTTGTAGCCAATTCCTACATTGCCCTTCTCAACGATTAACTTTTGAGCGGGATTACTTTCTCCAATGCCAACATTACTAGTAATACCAACATGACCTGTGTCGTGAGCGATCGCAATTCGGTCTTGGTCGTTGGTTTGCAGAATCAGGCTTTGGCCATTGTAATTCTCAATGTGATTGGTAACGACACCTTGTTGAGCTTTAAGCGGCAGATCAAAGGAATATCCTGTCAGGTTAGTTGCCGAAAATTGTAACCATTGGTCATTTGTAAAACTAACAGTAGCCGACTGTGGATTATTGGTTAATTTTAGTGACCCTGCAACATGGAGTTTGGCCTCGTTATTAGGGTCTATTCCAATCCCGACATTACCACTGCTGCTTGCAACTGAAATTTGGGTCGTGTCTCCGGTTTGGAAAGATAGATTAGCGCCCTCCTGACTGCGGAAAATTCCCGACTTCGCTGTAATGCTGTTTCCTTTAATATTTCCATTGACATACAGCTTGAAATTTGTTGCGTCTGAAGGTAAGGTGCTGCCAATGCTAACCGTGCCATCAACAAGCAATCCGTTGTCAGGCGCTTTTGTTTCACCAGCATAAGCTTGCCCGATCGCTACTCCTCCCAATACATCCAGTTGGTTGTAAGGTGTCGATGTACCGATACCGACTTTACCCTCAGCATTGACTAGTAATTGAATGGTTTGATCGCGATCGACGAGACGAACGATATCTAATGTGCGATCGCTAGCTGGCTGATATTCAAAATTGACATCTTCTAAGTCAGAATCAAAGGGTGCATCAATTTCTAACGACTTGCCTTCAAAGTCGCTAGGCGGACTGGTAACGATTCGGGTTTGGATGTTGTCTGAAGCATCGCGAATGATAATCGCATCGTCGATCCCGAGACTTTCAAAAGTGTCTCCATTGCCAGTTACTGTGTTACCTTTGCTAGAAATTTTCTCCTCAGCCTCAGCAGAGATAGCTGTAGGACTTTGAACATGAAATCTGGCTAATGGTTTTTTAGTGCCAACGCCGAGCTTACCCGTGATATATCTCTTCTCGTTTTTATCGTATTTACGGGTAACATACAAACCAGACTGCACTTCTAGCGTTCCAGTAATGATACCTCCTGCTGTATCTAAACAGCGCATCAGAGGCGGGAAAATGACCCGCAAGTCTTGAATGTTTTTGGATTCTGATTCCTCTTGATTTGGCTTATCTTGCTCGAACTTCCCTTGGCTATTCACTTTGAGCAAGGCTAAGGCACAGTAATCATGCTCAATTCCCTGTGGAAGCTGAGGTAAGGGTTGAGGTGTTGGCTTAGCTTGGTCATTAGGCCATTCAATATCATTGGTTGCAGACCGAGCTGGAATTAGCCAATAATCTCCTGTTTCATAAACCGAATCTTTATCAAACTGGACTTTGATTCCAGCTTCCAAATCAATCCACCCAGATTGGTCAAATTGATTGGCAATTGCTACTTCTTTGATTTGTTCCCAGCGCCGAACTTTAGTAGCCTTGGATAGAATTTCTCCATTCGTGATTCTAGATGTATCAAATTCAATCTTGGTATCAGATGCTCTTAAAAGAGGAGCTAGCGCACCAGGCTTGCCTTTTAGCTCCATCTCTTCATTCGTGATTTCAATCCACTGTCCAGTTTGGGAAGAAGTCCAGGTATCCTGGCTAGTCTTGCGAATAATGATCGTATTGCCTTGAA
>JBFLZA010000388.1:1063-8671 GCA_040756535.1 Cyanobacteriota bacterium | reverse complement strand
GTTTCTGTAGCAAAGAGGGTGTTTTTTCCATAACTTTTACCGTCTTTTGCCGTAGTAAGGTTTCATGGAGTATAACGCGATCGCGCCCTTGTGCTTTTGCCTGCTCTAGTGACTGCTCCGCAGCATTGAGCAACATTGCTGAAGGATATTCCGGCGTAGGATCGAGCGCAGCAATGCCCAAACTCAGGGTAAGGTGTTGGTTTGGACGAAAATGCGTAAGAGAAATCTTTAACGATTTAACAGCAAGGCGAATATTTTCTGCTACTCGGACAGCCTCTTGGGCACTTGTCTTCGGCAGAATGACGGCAAATTCTTCACCACCATAGTGGGGAACTAACTCACTGTGACGATCCAGAGCATTAGCGATTATTTGCGCTACTCGTTGCAAACACTGATCACCGGCTTGATAGCCGTAGGTATTGTTGTAGGCTTTGAAAAAGTCAAGATCGCCGAGAATCAGTGAGAGGGAGGCTTGCTCCTGTGCCATTTGTTGCCAAGCGGGTTCGAGATACGCTTGAAAACGCCGACGGTTTGCTGTTTGAATCAGGCTATCTACATCAGCAGATTGCTGCAACGGTTTTTTAGTTTCGAGGTAAGAGCATGGTGTTGCATATTGCTCTTTTGCTTCTTGCCAATATTGCCGCTCGGGAATAGGTTGATCGAGCCAATGCTTTATCTTGAATTCCGTCTCTTGATAGTTAGATAGGTCTGGCATTTCTTGGTAGCAATGGCTACAAAACCAGAACGTTCTTTTAAAGGAGACATGCTGCAGTAAAGAATGTGAACAGCAGGGGCATATGTGTTTTTTCATCATTTTTTCTATTTCCTCTAATCAAATAGAGGTAATTTCAGATTTATTGACTGGAGAATTTATATCTCTATTCTTCCTTGTCTTTTAATCAATGGAGATATAGTTTCTCAACTTTTTGTAAACAAGTATTACTCAGAAAAATTATCGGCTCAATTCAAGCAATAGATGTAAAACTTTACAAACAACTAAGCAGGGTGAGCAATTAGATTAATCGAACTACAGAACAGAGGATTTCAAGCCCAAACAGGTAAAAAACGAGAAAAAAGAACATTGAAACTGGTTTTTCACGTCCACTGAATTCGTTAAATGGTAATGAGGAACACATAATAGATAAACGTTCATGAACTGATATCTTGCCTCATTGTTAAGACTAGTCAGATGAGCAGGAGTTCACTAGCGCTCAAATCAATTTTTCAACTTCTGGAGACAGGACTCACCCTACATCCAAAAGCTGTGTTGGTAATAGTGCAAGCTCTGAATAAACCAGCAAAAATGAATCCAGCAAAAAATTTCTCCCTGCTGAGAGGAACTAATGGGAACCTTGGGCGGGGAAGACCTATTTAACTGGCAATGAAAGTTAAATCGTTAAGCCATCTGATGAATCGACTTATTCGACTATTCTGAGTAATCCATGCCGAACGCCGTAAAACACTCGGTCGATCAGCGTTCGCTCTGTTTCATCCAGCTCATCTGCATAAAGCAGGGCACACCTGAGTATCTGCTGCTCTGTGGATGTGACTTTACGTTCCATTAAGATTTGAGCAACTAATTCTTCAATACACAGTTGGGATGAGAGGATTTGAGCTGACATAGGATTTTTCAGGAAAGACGGATTTTATAGCTGTAATACAAATTTTTCATAAAGATTATTCATTCGGGGTGATCCCAAAGAGAGAAAAACGGTGACCGTAAGATAAATTTTTTGGTGATTCCTGTCACTGCAACAAGGAATGAGCCACAATGGCGGCTTGGGTGCGATCGCGTAAACCCAACTGGCTGAGAATGCGCGTCACATGATTTTTCACCGTTCCTTCCGAAATGTAGAGCGCTTCTGCAATCTCGCGGTTGCTAGCGCCAGCAGCAATAAACTTTAGGACTTCCTTTTCCCTGGGTGTCAAGTCCTCCCAACCGGGTGGAGGGCTAGCTGGAGGGGGGGGAACTTTGGGAATTGCCTTTTCAAATAATCCGGGTCCCAGTTGAGTGTAACCTTTGTAAACCGCTCGAATTGCCGCCGCTAACTCTTCAGATGGTGTGTCTTTGAGCAAATAGCCCTTCGCACCGTAGCGCAGTGCCTGTGCCACGTATTCATCATCATCAAAGGTGGTTAGTACTACGACTTTGGTATCGGTAAACCGCTGACCAATTTCCCGTGTGACTGCCACGCCATCCATTACTGGCATCCGAATATCCAGCAGCACGACATCGGGATGTAGGGTTTCAACTAGCGCGATCGCACTTTGCCCATTTTCTGCTTCTCCGACTATCTCCAAATCTGGCTCTAACTCTAGTAATGCCCTCAATCCTTGACGAATTAAACTCTGGTCATCTACCAGCAATAAACGAATCATATTCATTGGTTATTGGTCATGAGTTATCGAGCAGAGGGTTGAACGTTGAAGGTTCAAGAATAACTTTCAACTTTTAACCCATTCCTGAGTCCCTCGTTACAGTTTGGGTAGGGGGAAATGGGCAGTAATTCGGCATCCAGCCCCTAGTGCGCTGTCAATGGTCAATTGACCCCCCAACGCCAAAGTACGTTCCCGCATCCCTTGCAGACCAAAACCTGTTGTATTCGTCTCTAGATTAAATCCTGTGCCATTATCCCGAATGGTCAAGGAAAGCTCATCAGATGTAGTTTGTAGCTGAATTTGCACCTCAGTCGCTAATGCATACTTCCATATATTTGTCAATGATTCTTGCACAATTCGGTAAACAGCGGTGTGAACTTCAGCGGGGAGAGGGCGTTCTAACAGCAGGCTACAATCCGGTGAAATGCCCGTTGAGCGGTGCAAATCTTCCACTAAAGAAGCGATCGCATCTTGCAAAGGACGCCCTTGTACTGGATCGGAGCGCATAGCTGAAACAGACTGCCGTACCTCTTGCAGCGATTGAGACCCTAGCTGTTTCGCCCGTTCCAAAAATTGTTGAGCCTTATCAGGATTAGATTGCCAGAGTTTCAAGGCGGTTTCTAGCTGAATGTTAAGGGCTGTCAGTGAGTGTCCTAGAGAATCGTGGATATCACGGGCGATACGGTTACGCTCTTGAAGGGTGGCTTGGTTTTCAATTTTTAGAGCATATTGCCGCAGCTTCTCGTTAGCGATCGCCAGTTTTTCTCGACTTTGACGCTCTGCTACCATCGCATTCATCGACAGCAAGACAAATAGGAACGTTAACCCAAATAAGAGCGCATATCCCAGAGCTAAAAATCGCAACCGCTCTTGCCATAGAGGTGATGCGGGGAAGCGCTGAAAGCGTCGCATCAGCGTCATCAAAAATAAGGAAAACGATAAACTCGTCACCACCAAACGACCTGGCAGTTGAAAGATTAAGCAACTGCGAGTGACTAAAACCAGATAAAGCAAGGGAAATAATCGGACTGCTCTACCACCTGTAATTGAAGTGAGTAAAATCAGGACAATCTCCAGGAACGTGTAGAACACCTTGTAAACTGGGTTACCCGTCGGCAATCTCAAACCCATCAGGCCAAAGCAAGTAATCATCCCAACCGTCAGTTCTGGTATGCGGAAGAGACGTTGGTGGTGAGAAGGGATGAGTTCAGTAAAAATTGCAACAAATAGTAGCATCCACTCTAGGTAGAGCAGAAATCGAAAGGGATGATTTTGGATAGAAATGGAGCGGCTCACGGGGATTAGAGCAAAGACCTAACGCTACATTAGATCGTCTTGAGCTAAAACGGCTCGTCAGGCTCTTCGGGTAGGGGAAAGGGGAAAGGGAAAAGGGAAAGGGGAACCCCATCAATAAATTCAGGGATTGAAATAAGGATGTAGAAATATTGCTGGACGCTCGCTTTCTTGTTTTTCCTCTCCGTCACCTCATTTTCCGAGTCTTCTATGACAAAAGTCATGCTTCAAGTCGTGACTTTCTCCTCATGTAGTTTGGAAGTGCTAATTCCTATGATGGGGGCATTGAATTCAACAGATACATAACGAGGTCAAAATGAAAATCAAACTGATGCCGATGTTAGCTGGAGCAATTGTCCTTGGTGCTGCCGCCATTCCCTTCGCCGTGAACGCCCAAGCTAACTCATCCGGACAGCAGTTACTCGCCCAGGCACAACAAGAGCAACGCCAAGGTAAAGAAGGTAAATGGGCAAAGCTCAATCTAACCGATGCACAAAAACAAGAAATGAGTCGCATCAAGGAAGAGACTCGCGCCCAGATGCAATCCATCTTGACCCCAGAGCAACAGGCAACGGTTCAAGCCGCGATGCAAAACGGTCAAGGACGCAACCGTCAAGGCTGGAAGGAAATCAAAGAGTCGCTCACTGACGCTCAGAAAGCTCAAATGCGTACATTAATGGAGCAGCAAAAAGCCCGCATTGAGGCACTTCTGACGGACGATCAGAAGCAGCAACTACAACAAATGCGCCAAGAGTGGCAGCAACGACGGCAACAGCGCCAGCAAGGCAACTAGTAATTTCATTCCTAAGTAGGGTGGGCATTGCCCACCTAAGTAAAGAAGTTGAAATCAGACGAGAGCCGTTGAAAACAATTCGATTAAGACAATGATGCCATCCCTTGCTGCTTCATCAAAAATATAAGGATATCGATAGGAGAGAAGTTGGAGGGAGGGTGAGTCCCCCCTCGCCCTACAGTTACCTGAATTGAGATATCCCAGTTAATAGAAATACCAAATACCAAACACCACAGCCCAGCTTCCTCACCGCTGGGCTTTTTGTCTTGCTGTCCTTTGAGAGCAAAGCTATAACTAGGGGCTTCTGGCTGGTAATCTGTACTAAAAGCGAGAAAGTTCTTCTTGTTTACAAAGCTCGGCGGGACTTCTCCTTCTTCTTCAAGCAGGAGAGTAGAGCCACCCCGCCTCACTCCGAAAAGGGAAAAGGATTTTATGGGAGTCGGACTCTCCTTCCAACACCTCTTTCCTCCTTACCCCTTCACCTTTCCCCTCTCCCAAAGGGAATTCAACTTCAAGCAGTCACCCCAGCGATTATGTGTGCTATGTCTGTAACGCTTGAGCGTATCACTGAAATTTATTATCAGCCCTTACCCGATTTGCTTTTCGAGGCTCAGCGCACTCACCGAGAGCACCACGATCCAAAAGCTGTTCAGCTTTGCACGCTCTGCAACATTAAGACGGGGGGCTGCCCGGAAGACTGCGGCTATTGCTCCCAAAGTGTTCACAACAAAACCGGACTCATCCCTCAAGAATTGATGAGTGTTGAGGCGGTTGTCGCTGAGGCAAAAGCGGCTAAAGCGAGTGGTGCTACCCGTTTCTGTATGGGCGCAGCTTGGCGAGAAGTGAAAGATGGTACTCTGTTCGATCGCGTTCTGGAGATGGTACGTCAGGTGGCGGCTCTGGACATGGAAGTCTGTTGTACCCTGGGTATGCTCCAGCCTCACCAAGCTGAGCGTCTTAAAGCCGCCGGACTCACTGCCTACAACCACAATCTCGATACCTCACCGTCCTACTACGATCGCATTATCTCGACGCGCACTTATCAAGACCGTTTAGAAACGATTCGTGCGGTTGGCGCTGCTGGAATTTCTGTCTGCTGTGGTGGGATTTTAGGAATGGGGGAATCGGTACAAAACCGCCTTGAATTATTGGAAGTTCTTTGTGAACTCGATCCAACTCCAGAGTCAATTCCGATTAACTGCTTGATTCCTGTTGCAGGCACACCTTTACAGGATGCTCCATCCGTCGATGCGATCGAACTGGTGCGGACAATCGCAACCACTCGGATCTTATTTCCTAAAGCTATGGTTCGCCTTTCCGCAGGTCGAGTGCAGATGAGCGACGAATTGCAGGTACTCTGTATGCTGGCGGGGGCAAACTCCATCTTTACCGGCCCTGTACTGCTGACCGCACCTAACCCAACTCGCTCCCACGACGAGGAAATGCTAGACCGACTGGGAATGATTCCCAAACCTCTTGCTGAAAGACATTAGAATTACACGCAGAGTGCAGCTACTGGGATGAAAAACGTTTTATGGCCGGGTTTATTGCTACTCTTGCTCCCCCTAGCCGCTTGTTCGCCTAATAAAACTGAAACTTCATCGGACACAGGCACAAGTGATACAAAAACTCTATCCATTGGGGCAATCCCCGACCAAGACCCGCAAAAGTTACAGCGTCAGTACGATAAGTTAGCAGCTTATCTGGAGAAGGAATTGGGCGTGTCGGTGAAGTACAAACCTGTCACTGATTACAGCGCAGCCGTTACAGCTTTTAAAGTTGGGGATTTGGAGTTAGTGTGGTTTGGGGGATTGACAGGGGTTCAGGCACGGTTGCAGGTACCCGGTGCAGAAGCGATCGCGCAGCGCGAGGCAGATGAGCAATTTCACAGTCTTTTTATTGCTAACAAAAAAAGCGGACTCAAACCTTTTAAAGACATATCCGACTTAAAACAGCTTAAAAGTCATACCTTCACCTTTGGCAGTGAATCCTCCACTTCCGGGCGTCTAATGCCTCAGTACTTCCTGAAACAAGCAGGTGTCAAGTTAGAGGACTTGAAAGGACAACCTGGATTTTCGGGTGACCACGACAAGACCATCAAACTTGTAGAAGCAGGCACCTATGAAGTTGGTGCCGTCAATGAAAAAGTCTGGGAAAAACGAGTTCAAACTAAAGAAGTAGACCCGAATCAAGTAGAAGTTCTGTGGCGAACACCTGCTTACTACGATTACCACTGGGTCATTCATCCAGAGGTCAAAAAGAAGTATGGCGAGGATTTTGTCAAGAAAGTACAGAATGCTTTCGTCAAGCTAGACCCTAGTGTGCCAGAACATAAAGAAATTCTAAACCTTTTAGAAGCTAAAAAATTTATCCCTACCCAAAATTCAAATTACGCTCAAATCGAGGCAATTGGTCGGGAAATTGGCAAGATTAAGTAATTGCCAAAAGGCTGAAATCTTCAATGGATATTACTTTTAAGGTTGCTGATACCTCTGATACTGAAATCCTCGTGGAGTTTATCCGAGAGTTTCATGAAATAGAACATCTTCCCTTTGATAGCAGTACAATTCGTCGTCTGTTGGCATCATTTTTAAATGATGATTCTCTAGGACGAGTGTGGCTAATCCAAGCGAGCGGTGAAGCGATTGGCTACATCATCCTGACGTTTGGCTATAGCTTTGAATTTCTTGGGCGCGATGCTTTTATTGATGAACTGTACATTCGGGAAAGTCATCGGGGGCAAGGTGCAGGAACAACAGCCTTACAGTTTGTAGAAGAGGTTTGCCCCTCTTTAGGCGTTCAAGCTCTTCATTTAGAAGTTGATCGCATCAATACAAACGCACAGTACTTGTATCGAAAGATGGGGTTTGCCGATCATGACCGCTACTTGATGACAAAATGGCTCAGCCAATGAGTAGCAAACAGAAATCAGATGTACCCATTTTTGAACTAAAAAATGTTAGCAAATGGTTGGGTCATTTTCAGGCGCTGACAGAAATTAACTTGAAAATTCAAGCGGGAGAGTGCGTTGCCCTTGTGGGTTCTAGTGGTGCTGGGAAAAGCACTTTAATTAGCCTACTCAACGGTACATTGTTACCGAGTTCCGGAGAAGTGTGGGTACTCGATCGCAATCTCTCCCAGGT
>JBFLZA010000388.1:0-1053 GCA_040756535.1 Cyanobacteriota bacterium | reverse complement strand
GCTGCGCCAGGTTCAGCGTCAAATTGGTACGGTTTACCAACAATTTCATTTAGTGGATAATCTGCGGGTGATTCACAATGTCAATGCTGGGCATTTAGGACGTTGGTCATTGTGTAAAGCTGCACTTTCTCTGCTATGGCCGTTGGAAGTCGAAACGGCAGCAAAAGCTTTAGCACAAGTTGGCATTCCAGAAAAGCTTTATGAACGTACTGACCGACTTTCTGGCGGTCAACAGCAACGGGTAGCGATCGCGCGTGTCCTCGTGCAAAATCCCACTGCCATCCTAGCTGATGAACCCATCTCCAGCCTCGACCCGGAGCGATCTCGTGAAGTTATGGATTTGTTGCGTCAACTGAGTCAGGAAACGGGCAAAACGCTGGTTACCAGTCTTCATGCGATCGAATTTGCCCGCAGTCACTGCGATCGCATAATTGGTCTGCGACAGGGGCGCATTTTGTTCGATACACCCGCACAATCCCTCTCAGACCCCATGATTAAAGAGTTGTACAACCTGAATTCGATTGCTTAACCCACAAAAAAGGGACAGGTAACAACCTGTCCCATAAGTAGTAATTCAGCAGAGAAATTTAGAAGTTCATTTCAGCCGCTTGCACTTTCTCAATTTGCTTCTTCTTCAGAACCAGCATCGTTTGAGATAGCATAATCGCGCCGATGAAAGCCATCAACCACTTAATTCGAGTCGGGTCTTGCAAGACAACTTCTTTATCTGCCTGACCAAATCCACCCACATTAGGATTATTGGTCAGCGCTTCGCTAGCTGCTACTTGTTGCCCTTCGGAGACGATTAACTCTGGACCTGCGGGAATTGTCTCAACCACTGTTGCGCCATCTTCCGCTTGAATGGTAACTTCGTAGCCGCCATCTTCGGTCTTGGCAATTTGAGCAATCGTACCGGCTTTAGAAGCGTTGAAGACGTTGTTATTGCTCTTGTCGCCTGTCGGGTAAACCTGACCACGTCCCCGGTTAGCACCGACATGAACGGGGTATTTACCGAAGTAAACTCCTTTATCGGTTTTGGGGTTGGGAGACAGG
>JBFLZA010000387.1:0-8705 GCA_040756535.1 Cyanobacteriota bacterium | reverse complement strand
TAGTCTAAATTAACTGCAACTGGCTCAAAGCCTCATTCAGTCGTATAAGTAAGCAGAACTTTATGAGCGTCTGAATAACTGTAGAACACTTTTTGGCAAAGGCTTTGAGAGTTTCTGGAGATGTCTAATGACTAATGACTAATTTCGCTCTTTGCATGAAAATCATTGCCTACCTCTACACTGACCCCCTACTCGAATCTCCAGTCGATCCAGAAATTTGGGGATTAGAGGTGGATCGAGTCTATCACGACTTAGGAGGGCGAACTCAGTTAGAGCAACTGTTGGCAGATTGTACAGCCGAGTCGCCCCATTACCTGTTGATTCAGCGTTTGGAGGTACTAGGCGATACCTTAGAAGAAATTAGCTCGCGCCTCAATCAACTCGAATCTCTCGGTATTGAAGTCATTGCGACAGAACAACCCTATAACTCATCCCAACTCACCACCGAGGCGACTCACATTCGAGCAAATTTATTCAAGCTTCTGGGCGAAATTCAACAGTACCAGCGCAGTCGTCGCATCCGTCAAGGACACGCCCGGAATCGCCTTAAAGCCTTACCCCCACCAGGGAAAGCACCTTACGGCTATCGGCGTGGTAAAGACCGCTACATTCTCGATCGCAGTACGGCACCTGTAGTTAAGGATTTTTTTGAAAAGTTTCTCCTGTATGGCTCCTTGCGGGGTGCCGTGCGGTATCTAGAAAAAAAGTACAGTAAGAAGATATCCGTTTCCACAGGGCGGCGTTGGCTGACTAACCCCATCTATCGCGGTGATCTTGCTTATCAAAACGGTGAGGTAATCTCAGACACTCATAGCCCTATTCTCGACCGAGAAGAAGCGGCACAGATTGACCGATTGCTGCGTCGCAACCGCCAACTACCACCCCGTACCGCCAGTGCGCCTCGTTCTTTAGCTGGTTTAGTTGTCTGTGAAGAGTGCCAATCTCACATGACTGTCACCAGTGTTACCCGACCTCGCCGCGATCAAGAATACCTTTACCTGCGTCCCATTAGCTGCCCGAAGCATCCAAAGTGCCGTGCGATCGCTTATGAGCAAGTCTTGGAATGCACGATTCAAAGCATTTGTCAAGAGTTGCCCCGTGCTGTAGCTGGCATGAAAGGTCCGAACTTAGATGGAGTGAAACAGTCGCTTAGTAGTCAAATTGCCAACAAGCAAGAGATATTAGCGCAGCTTCCCGCCTTAACTGCTAGCGGTGTTTTAGATCAAGAAACGACTGACTTACGCACCTACAAACTTCGTACCGAAATTTCTCAATTGCGATCGCGCCTTGCTACACTACCCCCTGTAAACTTACAAGCAATAGCCCAAGCCGTATCCATTCCCCAATTTTGGAGTGATTTATCAGAAGCGGAGCGTCGCTTCTACTTCCGAGAATTTATTCGGCAAATTGAAATCACTCGCCAAGCTAAAGCGTGGCAACTCAAACTAATATTTATTTTTTAGGGTTTTGGGTGGAAATTCCCCTTAAGCCCAGAATAATTCAACTGAACCAGGTGTCTACCTCAAACAACTGACAGACGATCCGTTACTTCCCCCGACTAAGTACGCGATCTCTACAACAGAGCGCATAGCGCCACAACGAACCGAAGTGAGGAGTCCAAACCTGGAAAATTATGAATGTTAATGACTTATTAAAGCGTTATGCAGCCGGAGAGCGGGATTTTGGAGGAATACAGCTAAGGGGAGCTTATCTAAGCGAGGCAATTTTGATAGGAGCTGACTTGAGGCAGGCAGACTTGAGTGGGGCTAACCTGAGTGGAGCTAACCTAAGGGGGGTTAACCTGAGTGAGGCTAACATCAGCGAGGCTAATCTAAGCGTAGCCGATCTGGCTGGAGCAGACCTTAATGAGGCTAGCTTAAAAGCAACAGAATTGAAAAAGGCTAACCTGATTGAAACCAGCCTGAGAAGAGCAAACTTAGCAGGGGCAAGCCTGAGAGAAGCTAACATAATATTTGCTAATCTGTCTCATGCCAACTTGTATCAGGCAGATTTACACGGAGCTACACTATATCAAGCCATTCTACATCGGGCGATTTTACAAAGCGCTGATTTGATTGGGGTAATGCTTCAGGAAGCAGACATGAGAGGGGCTGACTTGAGCCGAACGTGTTTAATTCGCGCTGACATCTCTAATGCAATTTTAATCGCAGCCGATCTGACAGGAGCCAACCTTCTAGGGGCAAACCTCAGTGGAGCAGTCCTCACTGGAGCCATCATGCCAGACGGCAAGATGCACAATTAAATTATGAATTAGGAATGTTGAATTATGAATTGTTCAAAATTCACTTCTTGAGCAGAAAATTTGAATCCCCACTAACCTTTCCGGTTACCCAATTTTGGCAAGCCGCACTTTAGAGGGGAACTCTAATCGCTCTTGGATTGATACTTTTTCATAATTCATAATTCACAATTCATAATTCATAATTGGGTTCAATTTTTAAGTAGCAAATAGTAGAGTTCTCCCGTCCCATTAATCACTCCTGCTCGATCGCCGGCTTTTGGGCCAGTTCCCATAAAGATATCGACGCGGCCTGCCCCCTTAATCGCACTGCCCGTGTCCTGATCGAGCACGTAGCGATTTACCATCCTAGATTCAAGTTGACCTGTGGGATTCGGATAGGGGATTGGGGCATGAATCAGTGCCAAGCCTCCTGGCGGCATTAGGGATTTATCGGTTGCGATCGAGCGTTCAGCAGTAACCGGTACGCCAATGCTCCCAGTTGCGGCAGCTCCGTTGGTTTCCTTGAAGAAAACAAAGCTTTGATTACGGGGTAAATATTGATCCAGCTGTTTTGGGTGAGTGCGGAAGTAGTCGATGAGAACGGGTAGCGTTAATCCCTCTAACGGCAATTTACCATCCTTGACCAATTCTCGTCCGATGCTGGCATAGGGATAATTCGTTTTGCCTGCGTAGCCTACAGTCATCACCTTCCCATCGGGCAACCGCAGACGGGCGGAACCTTGGACTTGAACCAGAAATGCTTCCATGCGATCGCGTAACCAGACCAATTCGCTGCCTCGCAGTCGGCTTTTTGTCCCCAAACCATCTTCCCCTTCTAGCTCAGCACGGGTAGGGTGAGGCGACTTCCAGCGAGAGAAGTCAGTAGGGAGTCTGTAAAGGGGATAGCGATACTCTGCACTCGGTCTCCGACTAGCAGCATAAATGGGTTCAAAGTAACCCGTGAACAGAACCGTCCCTTGATTATCGTTACCAACCGATTTATAAAAAACAAACTCGCGCTTGATAGCCGATTGGAGTTCGGCAGGCGAACGGGACTGGGTCAAAAGTTGGCGGAAACGGATAAGAGAACGACGGACGCGATCGCGAGTTATCCCCTTTACCGGATACTTCCGATAAACCTGTGCCGCCTTAGGAGAATTGAGATAACGCAGACTATTGTCAATAGACTTCAACAGTGCCTGTCGGTCTCCGGGTTGACCCGGACGCCCCCACAACTGCTCGTCAAGACCTAGTGCTTCCAGATCAACCGAACTGTCTTCTAGGCTGATGGGTTGTAGTGGCACGCTTACCCGATTAACGTCTGAATTGACGGGTTTGGGTTGCTGCGACACCTTTACTGGATCAGCATTTGGGTTGACGGTTTGCTGCGGCGCATTGGCAAGGGCTAAACCGTTAGCGGTCAAAAAAGCCATCCCTACGCTCAGGGAGAGCCAAGTTAGTTTTTTTCGCATACTCATCAAAAACGGTCACACCTCTTGAGTCATTAGTCAAAGGGTTGAAGGTTAGAAAGTTGAAGGTTTGAGAGCTGACCTAACTTGCTTTCCTTGGGCTATGCCCTACTACGCTTACAACTTGCCAACTTTCAACCTACCAACTTGCCAACTTTCAACTCTTTTTCGGACTAAGAACTAAAAACGTTCGACGCTTCCAGCGAAGACAGGTTCCACCCGAATCGCCGTGACGCTAGAGGGGCGCAGTACCATGTACTCGCCCTGGATATTCTTGATGGGCACGCTAATAAAGTCGTTGGAGGTGGCTTTTGGCATTAGTTCGCCGCTATACCATTTTTGAAACTCTTGAATTGTCGCAAAACGTACTTCTTCGCGGTGACCACTTGACAAAAGGATATGCACCGCATATTCATCTGGGGTTCTTGGCATGGAAGATTATCCTTAATCTTTCCCCATCATTATCAGGGACTAGGTGGTGGAAAATCACATTCTAAGATAGGTGAATTGCTCGTTAAACCCCAATCAGGTAAATAAATTAAACCTTTGCAGCAACGCTTCTAGGATTGATGGCAAGGTTCGATCCAAGTCTTTTGGTTTTTCAAATAACAACTGCTGGTAATTGGGTAGATCGAAGGGAAACTGTCCGGCTAAGTCTTTTCGCTCCATCTTCGCCAATAAAATTTGCTCTGTACGCTTGGCTGTTAAGGCATAGCCGATTTCCACACAGACATTAGGACTGGGGATCGCTATTGACGTATTGTCTTGTTCAAGACGAGCGATGGGTGTTCCATCCGCAACAAATAGCAGGCTTTTGCGAATTTTACGCATCTGAGTGCTGCTAAGCCGCATGGGTTCACCAGCAGGGCGTCGGGATTCTTCTAGGATGAGGGGTAAGCGCGATCGCTTATTGAAGGTTTCCAGTGTCTTATAGAGGGCGTTACGTAGCGCATCACTAGAGGTGTTGTATTCACTTTGGTAGCTCAAAAAAATGATTGGCTCTAGTTGCGCCATCACCTCAAGCTTTGTGAAGTAAATTTCGTGAGAAATCAGGTCAATGTTCGATACAGTATAGCCTCCACTGCCTTCGATGTAGAATTCAACCGTTTCTCCTTCTAGGTAGCGCCCAAACCATTCTGAGTTTCTGACATCCTGGCTATCATCTAAAAAATCAGCTCTCAAACCCGACTTGAGCAAGCTGTTTTTGCTCAGACGTAAATCATGAGGGCGCTTCTCCAGTTGTTTAATCGGTTCGTATTGCTGGAGATACCAAGCTTTTAGGGCAATAATGGCCATGATGTCTTACAGATGCACGGGGTTTCCCGACGCCTGACGCTAAAATTATCGAACTGGAATTTTAGCAGTAAGCGGAGATATCTTCACCACATTCATCGGCCAAATAGCACAAAGCTCGGAATCGCAGGGCCACAACTTCCTCATACAAGGGATTCAGCTTGCACATTGGCGGAATATGAAATAGGGTGCGGCCAAACAGTTGAACATCGCGCTCGAAGGGGCACTGCGCCGGGATTAGTTGACACAGGCGGTGTGCTAGTTCGGGCTTGTTTACTTCTATACAATCAATCCACTGCTTTAGGGGTTTAAGCAGGTCAAGATTTTTCTTGGTTCTGAAGGATTGGGGCGGAGTTGCATTCGTTGAGGATGCGTTCCCTGGATGCATCCAAATCGAACTTGAACTCGCTAGATTCTGTGCTGTATGCTCGAATACATTCATAGTTCCTTTCCTGTCTTCGGAAAAAGCTCACCTTAGATCGCCTGTAATTTACCTACAACCGCTCAGACTCTCATACCGGATGAATCCGGTATCTTTTAGGGTGACTTGCCACAATTGAGCAGGGTTCCTAGTCGCTGAGAAGAGCAAAACGCTTGTCACTATTACAGGTGTCTCGGTTCTGGGTGGTCTGACCCTCGTCAACTTGGCTAGGGTCTATGGGCTGCCTAAATCAGCAGCTGATCTTAAAACAGGATTTATCAGGTGTACTTAATCAACAACAGCAAGAGAAATGAGTAAAAAAGCTTATTGGATAGGGATGAATGAGAATCAAGGATTTATCAAAATTTTTCAAGTCAGACGGCTTGCTATTGATATGTTCACTGAACCTATAAGAAGCCTGCCTGCGTAATATTACTGATCTTTGATTGGGTTTGGCCCCTAGGTCAGGTCAGTAACAACAGTTAACAGTCTAACCGATAAATCTCGGAAACAACACAGCAAAAAAGACTGACTTTCGCACTGAAGTTTCCCAGAGTGCAAGTCAGTCTTTTGAGGTATGAAAGTCAAGCGTCCCACGCCACTTCGGGATGAGGCTGAAGGGGAAAGGGCAACTCCCGCGAGGGAGAGGGGAAAGGGGAAGAAAAATCCGTTTTCCCTTTTTCCTTTGCCCTGTACGCTTTAACCTAAGACGCGACTCTAGCTGTTGAGCGTCGGCGTCTGCCTGCTACCTTGACGGGGGGTTCCTCCGGGCTTTGTAACAGGAAGACCACTAGAGGACGACTTTGGAGTTCGCGTCGGGCTAAGCGCTGAAGGTCACCCTCAATTTGCACGCGCAAGCCAGCCCAGTCGATATCAACCTCATTACCATCGAAGGACTTGGCAAAATCGGTCCAGCGATCGCTTAAAGTCCGTTCAATCGTCTTAATTACCAACTGTTCTAGGAGAGATTTCTCTACTGCCGAAACTACCCCTCGCAGGTGAATTTCTGGCTTAGCCAGCAGTTTGCCCTCCCAGTCTACAGCCGCTGCTACGGTGACAACTCCCTCTTCTGCCAGTTGCTGCCGTTCTTTGAGTACGTTGTCGTGTACAATTCCGCAGCGATCGACCAGTTCAAGTCCAGATGGAACTGTACCCGTGATTCCAATGCTATTTTCTGTTAGTTCCACGATATTCCCATTGTCAATAATCACCGTATTTTCTTGGGGAATACCCATGGCATGAGCCATTTTCGCGTGCTGAACCAGCATCCGGTATTCACCGTGAACTGGCACGAAGAACTTGGGCCGAGTGAGGGAAAGCATTAACTTCTGGTCTTCCTGTGCGCCGTGACCGGAAACGTGGATTCCCTTATCGCGACCGTAGATGACATTCGCTCCCTGCGTCATCAGCTTATCGATGGTATTTACCACAGCAATTGTATTGCCAGGAATTGGGTTGGCGGAGAACACCACCGTATCACCCTGTCGGATTTTGATTTGTCGGTGTTCACAGTTGGCAATGCGGGTCAGCGCTGCCATCGGTTCACCTTGAGAACCTGTTGTCAGAATCAGTACTTTTTCTGGCGGTAGATTCTGAACGGCGTGCAATGGCTCAAACAAGTTATCCGGACAGTTAATGTAACCGAGATTGCGAGCTTGGGCAATGACGTTGAGCATTGAACGACCGACAATCGATACAACCCGCTTGTGTTTTTGCGCTAGCTGCAAAATCATATTCACCCGATGCACTGACGAGGCAAACGTCGTCACTAACAGGCGTCCGGGAGCTTGAGCGAAAACGCGATCGAGGTTGGGGTAGACTGTACGTTCTGAAGGAGTATGTCCTGGAACTTCAGCATTGGTCGAATCACTGAGCAGGCAGAGAACACCTTTTTCCCCGTGTTCTGCCAATCTTTGGAAATCGAAGCATTCACCATCTACGGGTGTATGGTCAATTTTGAAGTCGCCTGTGTGGATAACCACACCTAGAGGAGTGTGGAGGGCAACTGTAAAGCTATCAGAGATGGAGTGGGTGTTGCGAATAAATTCGACGAGGAACGAAGAACCAACTCGCACCATTTCACGCGGGCCAACGGTTTTTAATTTGGTACGATTCGCGACTCCGGCCTCTTCTAGTTTGCCTTGCAGCAATGCCATAGCCAGACGAGGGCCGTAAATGACGGGAATATCAAACTGTTTTAGGTGATAGGGAATGCCGCCAATGTGGTCTTCGTGACCGTGGGTAACAATCATTCCCTTGATTTTGTGACGATTTTCCCGCAGATAGGTCATATCGGGCAAAACAATGTTCACCCCATGCATTTCATCGTTGGGGAAGGCTAATCCTGCATCCACAAGGATAATTTCGTCGTTGAACTCGAATACACAAGTATTCTTTCCGATTTCATGCAGCCCGCCTAAGGGGATAATTTTTAGGGCAGGTGCGGATTGTTGATTAGTCATTTGCCTCCTTTGAGGTATATTATGTAACTTCATTGAATTGAATAGAAAAAACCAGGCGCAAAAGGGACAGTTGATCGGGTAGATAAGGATGTACAGCTAGCATGCAGCGGCAGACATCATTCAGAACAGCAGCCAGCTATCTCGAAGAAGAGATAATCGTTCCAGCGCTCTGATGAAGAGAGGAGATGATGCCTGATCTATATGCTTTCTTGTTATACTTACCCCTCACCCCTCAATCTCACGAGGGTACCCAATAGCGAATTAGGGGCAGGAAAGGGACTATTAAGAGTAATTCATAGGTATGCCTTATTATGTAAGGGGTGAAAATTTTGTAGTTATATCTGAACTTATTTAAATCAAAGAAAGCTCTTTTAAAACTTCCTCTAACCCTGGTTGGAACTCCGTTGGCAGGTCGCCTAGGGGAGGACGTGGAGAACCCACTTCCCATCCTTGGAGGTTCAACGCAGCTTTGAGAGGGATAGGATTGGTAGTACAGAACAAAACTTTAAATAGGGGAAAAAGTTTTAGATGAATTTCCCTTGCCTTGGCTGTTTTTCCAGCTTCATAGGCTTGGATCATCTCTTGCAATGGGTTACCAACTAGATGACTAGCAACACTGACGACCCCAGACCCTCCAATCGCCAAAATGGCTAGGGTAAATGAATCATCTCCAGAGTAGATCGCAAAATCATCTGGCGTCAAACACCGCATTTGACTGGCTTGGTCAAAATTACCGCTAGCTTCTTTGATGGCGACAATGTTGGGGATTTCGGCTAAGCGAGCGACTGTCTCCGGTTGGAGATTTTGACCAGTACGAC
>JBFLZA010000386.1:0-8715 GCA_040756535.1 Cyanobacteriota bacterium | reverse complement strand
AATTGTCTTGTCAGACGGGAGTATAGCCACTATTGAGGAAATCTATCATCGCCGTCAAGCGCAATTACTGACGCTCAGGGATGATGGGAAATTCCACCTTACTCAACCTTCTGCTTTTGTAGATGATGGGTATAAGCCAGTATTTCGCCTGGTAACCCGATTGGGACGATGGGTTGAATCCACCATTACCCATCCTTATCTGACCATCAAGGGATGGCGGCGGCTTGGGGAACTCAAACCAGGCGATCAGATTGCTGTACCTCGCCAGCTAGATGTTTTTGGCACAGAAATGCTGCGCGAGTGTGAACTAAAGGTTTTGGCATACTTGATGGGGGATGGTTGTTTAACCAGCACTTCACCACAATTTATAAATAACAATCCTCTGCTACAAGAAGAGTTCATTCAGGCGGTTCAGTTTTGGTCAGTCGAACCAGAAACACTCTTACCTTATGGAGTTGCTGCCATTAGTAACAATGGCAAGAATCCCTTAACGCTTTGGTTACAAGAATTAGGGCTTTGGGGTAAAGAGGCTTCTATCCAGTCAATTCCAGCAATTGTCTTTAGGTTGGAGCGATCGCAAATTTCTTTATTCCTCAACCGTTTGTTTGCGACTGACGGATGGGCAACAGTTCTAGACAACAAGCAAGCACAGGTAGGCTATACCACAGCAAGCGAGAAACTAGCACGACAAGTACAGCACCTCTTACTCCGATTTGGCATCATTGCTGAACGGAAGAAGCAGTCTATTCAAGACAGCAACAATCACCACCCCTTTTGGAGACTCAATATTACCGATGTCCCGTCTATAAAAACGTTCATTTCAGAAATTGGCATCTTTGGTAAGGAAGAAGCTCTATCCAAAGTTCAAGAAGTTATAATCCAAAATCAATACCAAACCAATAACGACCTTATTCCCGCTGAAATTTGGCAGCAAATTGCTGATGTAAAAGGAAGTGAACCTTGGCAATCATTAGCTCAATGGACTGGTATTAAGGATTACGCCAATATTCCTGTAGGCAAACAGGCATTGTCGCGAGAACAGCTATTAAAGTTGGCGTTTGCTTTAGATAGTCTCCCACTTCAGCAGTTAGCTACCAGTGAAGTTTACTGGGATGAAATTGTTTCAATAGAGCCTGTTGGATGCAAGCAGGTTTATGACTTAACGATTCCAGAAACTCATAACTTTGTAGCGAATGATATCTGTGTTCACAACACTAGCTTTGCCTTAGGGGTTGCTCGCCAGATTGCAGAAAACTTGCCAGTGGCGGTTTTTAGCTTAGAAATGTCGAAGGAGCAGCTTGTACAGCGACTCTTGGCTTGTGAGGCGGAGATTGAAAGTAACTACCTGCGGACAGGGCGGATAGCGGCGAATCAGTGGGAGAAATTGAGTTACGCTTTAGGGACTTTGTCAGAGTTACCCATTTATATTGATGATACTGCCAACCCAACAGTGATGCAGATGCGATCGCAGGTGCGGCGTCTTCAGGCAGAACAAGGTGGCAAGTTGGGATTAGTTTTAATTGATTACTTGCAATTGATGGAAGGCAGTGGGAGCGACAACCGCGTACAAGAGTTGTCTCGGATTACACGAAGTCTCAAAGGGTTAGCTCGCGAATTGGGTGTACCCATAATTGCTTTGTCTCAGTTGAGTCGCGGAGTCGAAGCTCGGACTAACAAGCGACCGATGATGTCTGATTTACGCGAAAGCGGAAGTATAGAACAAGATAGCGATTTAATTATAATGCTATATAGAGATGAATACTATAATCCAGATACACCGGATCGAGGCATTGCTGAAGTCATTATTACCAAGCATCGCAATGGCCCGACGGGTGTGGTGAAGTTATTATTTGACCCGCAGTTTACTCGATTCCGCAATCTTGCCACTCCCAATCGTTAAATTATGAATTATGAATGCTGAATTCATAATTCAGCATTCATAATTCAAAGGGGGGATTTTAACTTCCTCTAATGTAGACCCCTAAAAAAGTGGGTGCTTCAACTCAATTGAATTGTAAATTCTTTCATAATTCATAATTTACAATTCATAATTTACGGTATTAGCTAATTCTCAGCAGTTCTACATCGAAAATCAGCGTGGCGTTGGGAGGAATGACTCCACCAGCGCCACGAGAACCATAACCCAACTCTGGAGGGATAATTAGCTGGCGACGCCCGCCGACTCTCATTGTGGCAAGACCCTCATCCCAGCCTTTGATCACCTGTCCAGTACCTAGTTTGAAGGAAAAGGGGCGGTTGCGATCGCGGGAACTATCAAATTTCTCCCCATCTTCCAACGTCCCCGTGTAGTGAACGAGTACAGTTTGACCCTTTTTGGGCATTGCCCCAGTTCCCTCAGTAAGCTCGATATACTTCAGACCCGAAGGGGTTGTAACTACATTATCACTACTGGGTTGTTCGCTTTCTGAATTAGTATTCACTGCAATAAGTTGTGTATTGTCAACAGTGAGGTTAGCACTAGTATCTGGTGCAACGGCTACCGCTTGGGTCTTGGTGAGTTCATCAGCAACCGCTGAGCTTTTGTCAGTAGTAAACTGAGCTACGAGAAGTAGCACTCCAAACGCTAATACTACCCCTAAACTGATTAAAATTTCTTTCAAAATCTCTCCTCCCAATTTAAATTTTTTAACGCCAGAGCTTATTTTCTAGGTCTCGTACCTGACGTTCCAGACGGTCGATACGACCTCGCAATTCATCCATTTCCGATTGGCGAGGAACGCCTAAATCTTGCAGGATATGACGCATCTGCCGTTCCATGTTCGCCTCAAAGTTACCTTGCTCTGACTTGATTTGCTGCACCATATCATCAACAAATCCCTTAGCCTGCTCAGGATTAATTTTCCCCTCTTTTACCCATTCATCACTCACCTCTCGCAATTTCTCAGCGACGACTGAAGTCGTACCTACACCAACCATCAATAACTGCTTAAGCCAGTTGTTATTATCCATGCTCGCTTCCTGTCACTCGGTGCTCTATTGGGGCTTGACGTAGACTGTTCCAAGGAGGTTCATCATCGGCTTTATCTCAGCCTACAGTTCTATTTTGTCAGGAACCTAGATAAATAGCTGTCTCCATGAGTCGAAGCCAGGGATTTGTAGAAGAACACTTTTGCAAGCCTTCACCCGACTCGTCTAAGACTTAGGTGATATTTTCCGAACAGTTATTGCTTTCCTTACATAGAGATTGATCATGGCACAATAGAGCAGTGTATTGTTTTTTGCTTTGCCGACTGGCATCAAGTCCCGGTGCGTCAACATGGTAATTGAGTGGCTCAAGTTAAAAATCTCTCCCGAACTGCGGGAAAAATTTATTCAAAAAGATGCTGAGATCTGGACACCCATGCTGGCTAGCTATCCGGGATTCCTAGGTAAAGAAGTCTGGATCGATCCAGAAAAACCGACAGAGGTTGTCCTCATCATTCGTTGGGAAAACCGCCAAGCATGGAAATCTGTTCCGTCAGAACGCCTGCAACAAGTTGAATCTGTGTTTACCAAAGAGTTTGGAGAGCAACAGCAGATTATTGAAGCCGGTGAGTATCAAGTCCGAAAATTTCCCTCGGTATCCAGCTAAGCACCCCCGAACTTTGTTCATCTCACAGGAATGACAACTCCTAACCTTCAGCCTTGTAGAGACGTTCCGGCGGAACGTCTCTACCAACCTTCAACCCATTTTCCAGCCAGAAGCAGACAGGTGTGTTAATGTAGGCTTGGCTTTTGGCTGTTTGTCAGCTCCACAAGATCTACTACCGATGTTAAATTGTCCTCGCTGTCATCAATCTATTAGTAGCCAGGCCATTACTTGTCCTCATTGTGGAACAGTCATCAAAGCTTATGGTCATCCCGGAATTACTTTGCACCGAGCAACGGGAGACACATCGCTGTGTGATAGCTGTACCTACCACGCTGATGATACTTGTACCTTTCCCCAACGTCCCCACGCCAAGGAATGTACTCTCTACGATGATATTAATCAGCGTCAGCTAGAGAAAGCGCAGCTTTATGCCTCCCGTCCCGACTTACTGAAATCTATAAGGTTTTGGTGTCAGCGAAATATAGGATTGCTCGGTCTGCTAGGATTGGCAGCGGTGAGTATTATCCTGGCTCTAATGGCTTCATCTCGTTAAATTATGAATTATGAATGCTGAATTTTAAAGGGGGATTTTAACTTTCTCTAATGTAGACCCCTAAAAAAGTGGGGACTTCAACCCAATTGAATTGTCAATCCTTTCATAATTCATAATTTCCAATTGATAATTTTGGGTCAGGTAACCGACGCCCTTTTATGGTATAATGTGCGGCTTCTTGCCGATTAAGTTAAATCACAGTTGCAGCCGGTGAGGTTGTTTGGGTGGTTGATGAGGTATCAACCTGCGGTGAGTGATGTAGCGATGTCTTTTTTTCCTCAAATACATCCAAGTCAAACCAGAACGTTGTACCTATCCCAACTTCACTGACTAGGTGGACTTGGCTGTGATGTTTCTCAATGATGTTTCTGACAATAGAAAGACCTAATCCTGTGCCTTCTAGGGTGTGAACCCGGTTTTCTACTCGGAAAAACCGCTCAAAAATCGCTTCTTGGTCTTCTGGGTCGATGCCAATTCCTGTATCAGAGATTTCAATCCGAACATATCTAGTTTCATTGGGAGAATGGAAGGCTGACTCTAGCTGATAGGCACGAATCGCCACTCGTCCCCCCGGTTCTGTGAATTTCAATCCATTGCCGACCAAGTTAGCAAACACTTGAAGTAATAGGTCGTAATGTCCCAATACTGGCGGTAAGTCAGTTTCAATCTCTTGAAGCAGTTCAATGCCTTTATCACGAGCATTAAGTTGATAGGTACGTAGTGTTTGCTCGATGGGTTGAGCAATGTCTACGGGTTCCAAGTGATAAATCCGGCAGGATTCAAGTCGCGATAAATCTAAGACATCGTTAACCAAACGAGTCAAGCGGTCAGTTTCACGATTAGCCGTTTCCAGAAACTCCCGACGCTCAGTTTCCGTGAGGTCTTCACCGTATTCATGAAGCGTTTCGATAAAAGATTTGATGTTAAATAGAGGCGTCCGTAGTTCGTGGGAGACGTTGCTAATAAAGTTACTCTTAGCCTCGTTTAGTTCTACCTCACGGGTAATATCTTGCACCGTCATGGCAATTCCCTTGAGCGTCTCGCGGTACTGATCAAACACTCTAGTCAAGAGAATACGGACGGTACGAGATGTGGTGCCTGGTAGTGCAATTCGGAACTCTTCACCGTCCCTATCGCGCTCAGAGGCTCCCTTTCCCCTAGCAATTTGATATAGGGGGCGGGTGAGTTCCATCGTTACCGCTTTAGGGAGTTGGTTCAGGACATTTTCTCCTACAAGGTCAATGCCTTCCCAGCCAAAAATGCGCCTTGCCGTCGGGTTGACCAAAATCAATTGTAAATTAGTATCGAGCAGCACAGCACCATCTGCGATCGTGGAAACTAAGGTTTCTAACTTGGCTTTCTCCGCAGTCAGTTCCTCAATATTTTGCTCTTCATAGCTTTCTAAACGCTCAGCCATTTCATTGAAGCTGGAAATTAGTTCGCCGAGTTCTCCACCCAACGGCAAGTCAACGCGCTGTTTGAAATTCCCTGTTGCAATATTTTTGACACCCGTTAGCAGTTCTTTGATTGGCTTGGTGATTGTTAAGGCATTAAACACCCCGCCCAAAATCACCATCACCCAGATAGAGATAAATACAGCGAGTGTAACGTCCCGTGTCAAATTTGAAGAGGCAACAACCGTAGGATTGGGATTAATGCCTATGGCTAAGACACCCAAGTACCTGCCATCATGCATCAGAGGCACAAACACATCCGTAACTTCACCATCCGGTGTCGGATGCTGCCGCACCATCGGCAACTCTGAGTTACTCGCGTAGCTCTCTGGTAGCTCAATCCTCCGCTGAATCGTCAGCGAATTTTGTACTTCTGACTCAGAAAATGGAATACCGAAGAAAATTTTGCCATTTTCGTCAGCATAGAGCATATAGCGCACGCTGGAGGTGGTGCTATAGAAGCGGTTAGAAAAGCGAGCCACCTCCGTCAGATCATTTTCTGCAATTTGAGGTGCCACATTGGCGGCTAGCAACAGACCTAGGTCACGACCAAAGCGAGTGTCGTTCATTCTAGCGTCCTGTTGAATCGTGTTCACCGCCCAGAAAGTCAAGCCACTCATGAACAAGGAGACAGCCAGTGTTGCTGCCGCCATCAGCCGAGTCTGGAGTGTAAACTCCGACCACCAATGCGCGATAACTTCTCGAAGGGTTTTTAGCAAAGCCAGCAAGGTTGGTTTACCACAATCAACAGGGAATACTAGGAGAGCCTTCTAAAAGGTAGATGCTTTAATCAGAAGAAATAGCTTCCGCTCTTGGAGTGCCTCCCATTTATATATATATTACGACTTGCTTGAAACTCACGGTCTTTAGGGAGACTACACTCAAGAATTTATGAAGTATGAAGTATAAAACTTTTGGTTCATACTTCACAATTCATTAGGGGCGAATAGACATTGATTTCATCCGAACCAAGGCTGACGCCACCCTAAGCAAACGACTACGCCAAACAGCTTTTCGTTGGTCTAGGCCTTACCCCTTAACTGGGCACAGAGCCAGCTTTTATGACTCTATGACCGATATCTTTCCGGTAATAGATTCCTTCAAACTGGATAGAATTCATTGCTGCATAAGCTTTTGCGATCGCCTGATCCAATGTCTCTCCCATTGCCGTAACTCCCAATACCCGACCCCCAGTTGTCAGGAGTTGCTGTTGCTTCAACTGGGTACCCGCTTGAAAAACGATAGCACCGAGTTCTTCCGCTTGCTCAATTCCTGTAATCACATGACCTTTTTGATAAGAACCCGGATACCCTTGAGCGGCAGCAACAACACAGCCTGCTGCTCCAGACTTCCAGGCAATCGGTGGAAGTTGCTCTAAGCGCTGCTGAGTACAAGCCAGCAGCAGCTCGTCTAGGGGCGTTTCTAGCAACGGAAGGATGGCTTGAGTTTCTGGATCGCCAAAACGGCAATTAAATTCCAAAACCATTGGGTCACCTTCAGGGGTGATCATCAAGCCAGCGTAGAGAACACCTCTGTAGTCTATGCCTCTTTGCCGTAAAGCCTCAACTGTTGGTTGGAGGATTTCTTGCTGGATACGTTCCATCAAAGCAGGCGTTACGATTGGCGCTGGAGCGTAAACTCCCATGCCCCCCGTATTTTCGCCGGTATCACCCTCTCCAATCCGCTTATGGTCTTGAGCCGGTAGCAATGGGCGCACCGTTAAGCCATCCGTCAGAGCCAAAACAGAAACCTCTTGACCCGTCAGACACTCTTCGACCACCACAGTATCAAACCCACTCTTGAAGAGTGACTCAACGGCCGCTTGGGCCTCCTCTACTGTGGCGGCAACCGTAACTCCCTTACCGGCGGCCAAGCCATCCGCTTTCACAACAATCGGTGCCCCTTGAGCCTGCACATAATTGATCGCTGCTGCCATATCTGTAAACGCCGCATATTGAGGCGTTGGAATTCCAGCAGACTGCATCAAGGTTTTAGCCCAGTGCTTACTTGCTTCAATCTGTGCGCCTTCTTGCGTCGGCCCAAAAACCATTAGGTTTGGGTGTTTTTGTTGCAAGTAATCTGTAATTCCTAATGCTAGGGGTACTTCAGGGCCAACAACGACCAGAGAAACATTTTGAACCTGAATAAACAGGGAAATTCCTTTAAAATCATCAACTCGTAAAGGAAGATTCTGGCAACGCTCCATCGTTGCTGTGCCTCCATTACCAGGAACACATATTACCTGCCGAATACGCTGAGATTGCAGCAGCGTCCAAGCTAGGGCGTGTTCGCGTCCCCCATTGCCAACCACCAAAACCTTCACGTTAGCCTCACGCTCCAGAAGAATTGAACTTTACCAGTTAAAAACTGCCCAACTTGAGTCGCTAGCTCTGTTGTTAGCGGCCGGGTAGAGGCACTCTGTAGGGGTTTATTCTCATTTAAAAATCGCTCTACAGAATGCATAACTCCAATGTTTTTAACGTTTACGTCAAGCAAATGTTCTACATTATGCCATGCGATCACCAAATGACTGATACGGTTTTCACAAAAGCGGCGGAGAAACCCAATGTAGAACAACGTTCCCAATAGGTTTTGAGAAATTGCGAAATCCCATTGGTCATTTTTCTTCAAGCTCAAATCTCGGTAAATTTTCCTGAAATTGAGTTAACTTATACTCCTGTCGGATAAAAGTACTAACGACTAGTGGGTTTTTGCTGCTGATAACGTTCTTTAAACTTGCGTTGTTGTGTATTGTGATCGACGATAGGAGCAGGATAGCCACAGGATGAGCGATCGCTTGATGGAATCTTCCCGGTAACCAAGTATTCTGTATCCACAGAGCGCAGTTCGGGCAGCCATTGACGGATGTATTCGCCTTGGGAATCGAACTTTTGAGTTTGACTCGCTGGGTTAAATATCCGCAGAGGTTTAGGGTCCATACCACTGGAAGCGCTCCACTGCCAGCCGCCGTTATTTGCCGAAAGGTCGGTGTCGTACAGCTTTTGCATGAAGTATTTTTCTCCCCACTGCCAGTTAATCAGCAGGTCTTTGGTGAGGAAACTAGCAACAATCATACGGCAACGATTGTGCATCCACCCGACTTCGTTGAGCTGACG
>JBFLZA010000385.1:0-8716 GCA_040756535.1 Cyanobacteriota bacterium | reverse complement strand
GAACTCACGTTAAACTTGCTAAATAAAGAATTTATTTTTAGCCCGGATTCGGCGGACAATGGGGAAAATACTGTCAAATTTATTGAGTGATTGAAACAGAAGAAATCGGGAAAAGAAATACTCTTAATTTGGGATAATGCTAGTTATCATCGAGAGGAAAACCTGCAACAGTTCTTAAGCCAAGAGAATGAAGAGAAAGAACAAAAAGATTGGGCTATAGCTTGTCATTTTTTTGCCCCTTACGCCCCCGACGAAAATCCAGTATAAGCCATTGGGCTACAAGTCAAAAACTTTATCAGACGCTTTCATTATATTTGTAGTAACTTTAGAATAGTCAAAAGATTATTTCAAATTTTCTTTAATTTCCAACTTTTCAATGCTCCTAACTTAAAAAAATATGATGCTTTTGCACAAATCATTTAGGGTCGCTATAGTTGTTTTACCTGACCCTGGCTCTCCCTAAATCAGTTGCTCATAATCGGTTGTTGCAAGTTATAAATGTTGCTCAAAATGTGGTAACTACCCAAAACTATTGAGCAGTTAAAAACAGAACAGATACATTCCAAAAAGCTTTAAATTACGGCATAGTAAGCACATGATTGCCTTTTCTAATACCAACGTTGTCTTTGCCATCTCCGTCCCAATCTCCTACCAAAAATTGGTCTTTGATGTCTACGTCTTTATAAGAATTATGCTTGTCGAATTTTGCATCAGAATTGGAATCTATGTGTACGTCATTGCCTTGTCTAACGGCTAGACTATCTCTGCCATCTCCGTCCCAATCTCCTGCCAAAAATTTGTCTTCTTTGTCTATAGGAATATCATCGTAACACAATGTTTTGGAGCTTCCTTTCCCGCCGTCAATGGATTCCATCGTCACGCAATTATATTTTTCTGTAATGCTTCTAACGGCTAGACTATCTCTGCCATCTCCGTCCCAATCTCCTACCAAATACTCTTGGTTTTCAAAACCAAAGCCTTTCCTTTTAGTACCATTGTCCGAATTTTTTAAGTCCCTCCATACCTCATTGCCTCTTCTATAGGCTAGCTCATCTATGCCATTTCCATCCCAATCTCCTACCAGATATTGGTTTTCCTTGTCTCCCTTGCCATAACACCGCTCAACATCAGGTATACGCTTAAAAATGTTATCAATGAAATTGAGATCCATCAAAACACAACCTCCTGTTCTAACAGCTAGATGGTCTTTACCATTTTTGGCCCAATTGACCACAAGGTAGGTGTCTTCACGTGATGGACTAGGAGGCTTTGGTAGAGGTAGTATGTTCACGAGGAGTAAACTAAGTGGTAGTAATGCTCCCAAGAGAGCGATTACTTTTTGGAGCGCTGCCCTGTCTATTACCAGTTTGGGACCTACCTTGGGCAGATACGGCTTAACTTGATCTAGGGTCAGCGGTTGCAGGTAAATGGCGGTTTGAAGGATAAGGCGTTGGGAGAGCGCTTCGTAGTCTTTGGTGCAGCTACATACCACCATCTCTGTCTGTCTATATTCTTGAATAAATTGATTTAAAGCCTGAACACACGACTCCCGGCATTCTGCTTTGACCTCATCTAAGCCATCCAGCAGTAGTAGCAGTTTTTTGTCCTCGACCCAAACTGCACCGATTGTTTTAGGAACCTTATACTCGGTATGCAGTTCTTGGACTAGCCAGTTGGCAATGGCTTGCTTTTGCTCAGACCACGAGGACAGGTTAAACACTACTGGAATCGGCTGGCTAGTGTTGGACTTAGCCTGGGCAATCAGGTCGCGGGTGATTTCCAGCAGGGTGGTGGTTTTGCCTGACCCTGGTTCTCCCAGAATCAGGAGCGAGCGCCCCGCTTCCATCTCATCAAACTTATCGCTGACTCTGGTACCGGGAGGCAGGGCTTGCCGAGGCTGGTCGGAGGTCTCCCAAACTCTATCCCCAGGATGAGCCACTGCGTCTAGTCGTTCCTCCAGGTTGAGTTCAATCAGCACCCTGCCATGTAATGAAGTTTCTAAAACACCTTTGACCCAGTAGTTGCTCACCTTATCAAGCAAGACCTGGCGATTGCGAGAATCTTCGCTGGTAAGACGGGTGACTGTACCTGATTCTCGGCTGTCAAAATAAATGTTCTGAGTAATATCCCCAGTAGTTATTTTCTCCGATTGAACATGCTCGAAAATTCTCTGCTGTATTCGCTCAGGATCGGGGCGATCGCTCATTGTTTTAGCTTTCTTGGGTCAAGTTGTCGAACTTGATATTTTCTGCTTTCAGATCAGTTGCCATCACCTGCTCTACAGAGTAACCTCGTGGAGCTTTCTGGATTATATCTCCTGCTTCCAAGTTGCTCGTTACCTCAATGCCGCTTAGCATTTTCTGACGAATGACTCCTGCTGACTCAAGCGGCTTCAGTAAGCTTGCTGATGATTCATCAGATAACGCTTCATCAGATCCTGGATCTGGTGCAATATCTCCAGACTCTCTATATGTAGAGAATAAAAGTTTTGACTTTGGCGGTAGTTTAGCCTGCCACTCAGCATCAAATCTTCTCAAGTTTTCTTCTTTATCTTTGGACCAGAGTTCTAGTGTGAAGTGCCAGTCCTCTGACCCTCTGGGGCTTTCACGGTTGTCAGCTAAAATTTTTAAGTAGTTCTTAAGATGATTGATTGCTTCTCTAATTTGCTCTTTGGTTAACTTACCAAGGAGTTCATTTTTTTCTGTCAGTTTTTCAAGCGTTCTCAGCTTTGTTCTCACAACTAGCTGCTTCTCTGTCTGCTGGTGAACTTTCAGGTTTGAGCGGAATTGCTCACGTAATGGCTCAGTATCTCCGTCATAGATATCAGCGTAAGACAGCAAAACCTCAAACAGATGCTTGGCTCGACCTTGAACATCAGGACCATAGGAATAATGTTTCATCTGCTTCCCCAAAACTTTTTCTAAAAAGTTCGGGGAAACCCCAAGGAAATAACTACCCCAAACTCATTTACTCCAGATTCTAACGCACTGCTAGAAAGTCTCAGTACGTTGATCTGGGGTACTACCCCAAGAAGAAACTGTGGCTAACAGCTCGAAAGCACACTTCCTTACAATCGAGCCGAACTAAAAAAGTCACACTACTTTTGGAGAAACGAATCATGGTGTTAGTTAAAGAGATTACGGGTTGCGAGACTAGCCCAGTCCGCGGTCTAGACCAGCAACTGATCGAAGAAGTAAATGTCATCATCCCCAATGTTCTGGTTAGCATAGAGGATCTGAATGTGGAATTGACGGGTTCCTCTGTCTGGACCCTATTGCAACTACCAGCAAAAGAGGCTCTTGGACGGGCCATTGAGGAACGGGCCATTGCGGAACCAGGGAAAATACTGCAAATTAACTCGGGGTACCGCCCTCTTGCTGGACAGTTAGTGTTGTTCCAAAACGGTAGTAAATGCGGCTTTAAGGTAGCGCCTGTAGGTGGTAGTAATCATCAGAGTGGCTTAGCTCTGGACATCGAAGACAACGCAGGCTGGCGACCTTACCTAGAGCGGCACGGCTGGCAATGGTTTGGTCCTGAGGATGACGTGCATTTTGACTTTAAAGGACAGGATATTGGCAACACGGCTATCCTAGCTTTCCAGCGACTTTGGAATCGCAACAATCCTAACGACCTTATTCCAGAGGACGGCATTTATGGAGATCAAACCGAGATCCGTCTAGGCAACTCGCCTGCCGAAGGGTTTCCGCCACCGCTAAATGGAGGACTACCGTTACAACCAGGGACTTATTTTCTCAAGTGCTTAGGTAACGTCGAAGGACCCCGCTGGCTCGATGGGCGCACAGGTGATGGCACCGTTGGCTTAGCCCCGAACACTGACCCTCCCTATACGGGCACCAAATGGGAGGTAACTTTTGACGAGGCTGCCTCCGCCTACAGATTTAAATGTCTAGGTGACATTGAAGGACCCCGCTGGCTTGATGGGCGCACAGGTGATGGCACCATTGGCTTAGCCCCGAACACTGACCCTCCCTATACAGGCACCAAATGGGAAGTAACTTCTGACGCGGCTGCCTCCGCCTACAGATTTAAATGTCTAGGTGACGTTGAAGGGCTGCGCTGGCTCGATGGACGCACAGGCGACGGCACCGTTGGCTTAGTGGACAACATCGCTCTCTCTGGTACACAGTGGCAAGTTGAACCGGCTCCCTCGGAGTCTAACAACGAAACCATTAATGAAGCAGGGTTTCGTTTGGTTCAAGAATTTGAAGGCTATGCGGAACAACTGGAAGACGGTACTGGCAGAGTGAGAGCTTATCGTGACTCAGGAGGCGTCCTGACGATTGGATTTGGTCACACTGGTTCCGATGTAACAGAGGGTTTAATTATCACACGTGAGCAAGCAGAGCAACTGCTAAAAGCAGATTTGCAGGAAGCTGAAGATGCCGTAAGTAACCTTGTCACTGTTCCGCTAAATGAGAATCAATTTTCTGCCCTTACTAGTTTTGTTTTCAATTTAGGAGCAGGAGAGCTTGAGGACTCGGAATTGTTGGAGCTTTTGAATCAGGGTAAGTATGCAGAAGCGGCAGACCAGCTCCTTCGCTTTAACACAGTTGATGGTGAGCCGTTAGAAGGATTGACTAGAAGGAGAGAAGCAGAACGCCAGCTCTTTCTGACTCCCCTAGCGGCCTGAGTAAGGCGAAGTGACAACTCGCAAAGTTTGCCAGAACGCTTGCCAGTATTGCTAAAAGGTTCTTAGCAGTCTTGATGTAAACACAGCTACCTATCGCTCATTTCTGCAATGACTCAGTGTTCACCCCTACAGGTGAACACTGGGGCTAACCTAAGTTTGAGAGTGTATTTTTCTGGTCAAATCATTCGTTCCAGCCCAAGTGTCGGTTAGGGCTAGATGCTGAATTTAGGTGAAGTCGCCGTTTATTTTGTTCAAAGAAGGAGGAAAGAGTTATGTCACTGTGGTTAATTCCCAAAATTCTCTTGGTGACTGGGTCAGTCGGTGTTGCTGGGGCAATAGGTGGAGTTGTTAATGCACTCCTCACCGACAATGGATTTATTTGGCCTTATGTAGAGCAAGTCAATGGCATCCGCATTACGCGCCCAGGATTTATCGGTAATATTTTTATTAGTGCTGTTGCAGCTGTTATCTCTTGGGGATTGTATGGCCCGTTCGCCCAAGCAAATCTTTTTGAAGGACAAGCATTGAGCTTAACGCCTTCTACATTTGCTGGCGCAATTCTTGTAGGTACGGCTGGAGCTAAGTGGCTAACTAATGAGGTAGACAAGCGCCTTTTGAAAGTAGCTGCAATAAAGGCTGCTAAAGCGCACTCTTCTCCCGAAGTAGCTGAACTAATGCTCTGGGCATCACCATCTGAAACTTTAAATATTACAAAGAAGCTTCGGCTCTGACCGACGTGGGTGGTGTTCTGGACCTGTGAAGTATTCAAATGTACAGTGACTTTTTAATTGTTGTGGAGACATATTAGTGTCGTTAAAGCAGCAAAGCTAGACTTAGCTACTTTTTACTTGTTGCAACCATCACCGTACAGAACCCGACCATCTCCAGGCTTCTGTGAATAAACATCAACACAGTATCCATCTCTCTTACGCCAAGCATCATAGCCAGCCGTGAGAGCTGCAATAAAAAGCATCCCGATCCCAACTTTGAAGGCTACTCGCTTCCAGCTAATTTGCGGCTGTTGAGTCATTGGTTACGGTCTATAGCCTTGTTTTCTACCTGCCATAGATTCTTCTGCATAATACTTAGAAGTTTACCGCTATCTTTCAGCAGGATTTTGAGTAGATGAACTAATAAGTGCCAATTGGCACACGGTGCTTGACCACTTAAACTAATCGGCATCTAGAAATATCTGAAGTTCTGCCAGCCGCTTCCGAATTTCCCTTAGCTGCGATCGCGATTGAGTTAGCCGATTCCTTCTCTCAATTCCCTCTTGAACTTTAAGGCACCGTGGATCGTTTGAATGACCTAAATGAACCACTTTTACTTTTTGCGATCGCTCTACTGGTTCAAAAATTGCTTCTTGCGAACTTAATTTTTCGTACTGGTAGAGCCTGCCTCGGCGCTTAACAGTATATTGATGTACCTCTGCCCCAGAGGGCGCAATGTAATGTCCCTCGAATTGTCGAAACTTCTCTTTAATTTCGTTAAGTGTGGATTCAATTTCAGATATTAACTGAGTAACACCGAACGATTCAGGCGTTTGAGAGCAACCACGCTGCATCAGCATCATTCGCGCAGCTTCTCCGCGGCTAATTCTAATTCTTTCCCGCCTCTCCTCTCTGACCCGCACCAACTCAATCACATCTTCATCAGTGTACTCTTGTGCCGCGCCGCAGACTTCATAGTTTAGGCAATCACTCGCTTCTACCCCCGGCTGCATCATCATTCCGGCGCAATCAAATCCGAAGCCACAGCGTTTTTTTGGCATAGTTTGAACTCAGTAGTATTCGCGCTATTATTTTAACTATTTTTAGCTAGAACACATTCACCATTGCTTTCGCTGGGGGCAGCATTGACGCTACCCGAAATCTTCATTCAAGTGCCAATTGGCACGTAAATTTCAGAGGGATTTGGACGCGATCGCTCATTTCCAGCGCACTCTCAAAAAGATAAGGAGCGATCGCTTCCTGGTCTACCTTACTCAAGTCGTTCAAGTAAGAAATCCGCTACCGCTTTATCGATACCTTCAAGCATGGTGTGATTATGAGTAGAGCTAACTACGGTGTGGACGATACGTTTATCCTCTGAGAAAACTACTTGTTCGCCTGGATTGAATTTTGGTTTGGGGAAGAAGCGCTGCTTCCGCTCTTCCTCTAAAAGACGAAGCTCCTCTTCTCGCCTAGCTTTTTCGATGACATCTTCCGCTGCCTCTTTTTTAGATGCAATTACCGCCCTCACCTCTTTATCTAGCCCCCACCACACACGACGATATATTTGTTCAATTTCTTCAGACGAATATTTGTCACTGAAAGAAGGGAAGAAAGAATTCATAAGAGGCAGGATTTCTTCCTCTGACGCCGCAGTAAGTTTCCGTTGCCACTCACGAATTATCTCTGGGTCAACCAAGTCTGCCTGGGAGGGTGAGGCAGTTGAGGTATCTGGTGAGGCAGTTGGTGAGGCAGTGGGTGAGGCTGTATCCCTTGCTGGGTCTGGATGGTGAGGCAGTCGGGGCAAATTTTGCACTTGATTAGAAATTGAATCCGGATCGGAATTTTCGTTGCAACGAAATGAAATTCTATTTTCCATTTCTTGATTTTTTTCATCAAGTAAGGAAACTGCCTCGACTGCCTCACCATCCTTGTGTAGCAAGGGTTGTTGCCTCACCAACTGCCTCACCACTGCCTCACCTGCCTCACCAACTGCCTCACCATTAGATGGGATTTTAGAAAAACTAATTCCCTGGATACCGACATTGCCTTTCCCCACAGGAACCTTCTTGGCTTTGGGAAAGAGTTCCAGAAAACGCGCTGGAACTTGGTTAACTCCCTTGACGTTTTTATCGCCCTTCTTTACCTGATCGTTCCAAATACGCTTTTTCTCGTCGTAAGTTAGGGTTCCATTTTCCTCGTACCAGGGTTCTAGTCGCTCCCAGATTTCACCTGCTGTTAGGGTTCTCTCTGGGTCGTAGCCTAGCCCAGTGTCCTGGCAGAACTGGAACAAGTGAGAGTTTTCGGCTTGGATGTCTTCAAGTGCCTTCTGAGTGCAGCTGTAGTCGATGCCCTCGCTCATCAGGGCAACCAATGCGGCTAGGACTTTATTTACGAAGGCAGGGAGAACCTCTTTCTGCAAAAACTCCCGGTCGTACTTAAATCGTGGATCTGCTTCCAACTCTCCCTTGGTAGGGTCGGCACCGATTTTGAAAGTTTTATTGAATGTCAGAATCCCATAACGCCCAGTAATTGCTTCTAAACTTCCTTGTAGGTTAGGGGTGTCGTTGCAGTTGAATAGCGCGACTGCTCTTGGAGTAAATTCCCGCTCATCTCTGCCCTTCCTCTCAGCAGAAAGGGTGTCGCCAGTGATGAAAGCTTTTAAACTTTGAACCTTATCGAGCTGAGCGAAATTGGCATTTTCAGAACTCCAATTGATGAGAGCGTTTTCGGTTTGAGCTATCGGGAACTTGCGTCCTGAATCGTATGCAGCGAAGTCGGAGATGGTAGCACTTGAAATGCCTTGATATCCGAGCATTGCAGATGAAATTTCTTTTGCAACGTCTTTTCCGTTCGATCCATGTCCTTTGAGTAACAGGCACCGAACCAATCGCCCTTTAAACTTGCGGACTGTTGGTAAGTCGAGACACGCCGCAATTGTTCTCAAGAAAATCTCCCGCTGCGGTTCGTCCAAAATAGCGAGTAGGCGATCGCAGTGTTGGGAATCGGCGTCTGGGTCGTAAGTAGCAATTGGTGGATAAATATAATACTTGTCTGGATCGTGAGGAAGCAATTCCCATTTAGGAGTTGATCCTTCCCAATAAATCTCTAGAACCCCGTTGGTGCAGTTCAATCCAGGGGGGTTGACCAGAGACGGATCGACTCCTAAGCGAATCTTGACCCAGTCTAGAACACCTCTCACTTTGCCTGCATTGGCGTAGGGATACTTGCTCCCGTTTTTCGTTTCAATTGCATAAGTGTTGCAGAAGTCCGAAATTCGGCGTAATTCCGACACGTCATCGCGTAGCTCATAATGAGTCTCGTTCCATTCGTACAATTTTCCGTTTAGACAAAT
>JBFLZA010000384.1:0-8721 GCA_040756535.1 Cyanobacteriota bacterium | reverse complement strand
TTAATCCCAGCAGTCCGATTGGGCCTTTTGATATTAAACCAACGCCAACGGGTGATATAGTACTACGTTTCCTGCGGCGGCAAATGCCTTTTTATATGGATACGGGGCTGAATTTTATTGATGTGCGAGACGTGGCATGGGGGCACTTATTGGCGTTGGAGAAGGGAAAGTCGGGTACGCGCTATATTCTCGGACATCAAAACCTGACGTTAAAAGAACTCCTCGATCAACTTGCTCAAATCACCGGAATGAGCAGCCCTCAACAAAGTATACCTATCTGGTTGCCTTTAACTGTTGCTTGGATTGATGAACAAATTCTCGCACCTTTGGGTAAAACACCTTCTGTTCCCTTGGATGGTGTGCGTATGGCGCGTCAACGAATGTATTACGACTGCTCAAAAGCGGTACGAGAATTGGGATTACCTCAAACTCCTATCATCACAGCCCTCAAAGATGCTGTAGATTGGTTTATAACTAATAAATATGTCGAGAAATTACCGCCATCATTCCTATCTAGAAAATAGGGAACAGGGAACAGGGAACGGGGAACGGGGAACAGGGGAAGAAGGATTTTCATCACAATGTTCGTGGGCGATCACCTGTGGGGGACTGTCTTAATTTTATTTTTAATGAACCACAGATGAACGCAGATGAACGCAGATAAATATGAAGTTCTTACAATTCATTGAGGATGGCTATAGAAAGAAAGTAAGCCGACTCTAGGGAAGTAGTGAGAAAATTTGTAAGCTTGAGGAATTTTCAACTAGTTATTGGGGCATTTATCAATGAAAGCGGCTTGGCTGGGATTGTTTTTTTTGTTTCCCAGTGTTTTTCTATCGGGTATCGTCACTCCTTCTTCGGTACTTTCTCAACTCATTACACCAGAAGCTGATGGCACGGGTACGGTTGTTAATCAACAGGGCAATCGATTTGATATTTCAGGCGGTTCTTTTTCTAGCGATCGCACAAATCTTTTCCACAGTTTCCAGCAGTTTGGAATCCAAAATGGTCAAATTGTCAACTTTTTATCAAATGATTCTATTCGTAATATCCTAACGCGAGTTGTCGGTGGTTCTCCGTCAGTGATTAATGGCTTAATTCAGGTGACGGGAGGGAACTCTAACTTATTTTTAATGAACCCTGCCGGAGTTATTCTTGGCTCAACAGCAACTTTAAATGTGCCAGCCGATTTTACAGCTACGACGGCTAATGCGATTGGATTGGGTGGAAATAATTGGTTTAATGCGATCGGAAATAATGACTACCAAAATTTAATCGGTATTCCCAGTCAATTTGCTTTTGACCAAGCCACACCAGGAAGTGTTATCAACGCAGGTAATTTAGTAGTATCACCGGGGAATTCTTTAACATTAATTGGCGGCAGTACGATTAATACAGGTCAACTAACCGCACCAGCAGGAACGATTACTATTGCTGCCGTGCCAGGTGAAAATCTGCTTAAGGTTAGCCAACAAGGACATTTGCTAAGTTTGGAGATTTCTCCGCCGCGTGTTTTATCAGGGCAACCCTTTACTCCTCTAAGTTTACCCAGTTTGCTAACAGGAACGGCTGGAACTGTAGAAACTGGATTAAGTGTTTCTACAACGGGAGAGGTGCAACTGATAAATTCGGGTGCAACTATACCCACTGAAGCAGGAGTTGCCATTACATCAGGTTCCCTCAACACCGCAAATCTAGGCGTGCAAGACCTTGCTTCTCTACCGCAGATAGGTGGCATGGTCAATGTTTTCGGTAACAAGGTTGGTTTATTCGGTGCCAATATCAACGCTTCTGGAATCAATGGCGGCGGTACGGTGCGAATTGGTGGTGATTTTCAAGGACAAAGCGCAGTACCGAATGCCTCTCACACATTTGTTAGCAGCGATTCAACAATCAATGCTTCGGCGATGCTCAATGGTGATGGGGGTAGGGTGATTGTTTGGTCGGATGCAGTGACTCAATTTTATGGGAATATTAATGCCCAAGGGGGTACAACTTCCGGCAATGGCGGGTTTGTGGAAGTTTCGGGTAAGGGAAGCCTTTCTTTTAAAGGGATAGTTGATACTAGTGCAGCGAATGGTACTATCGGCACCTTATTACTCGACCCAACCGATATCCTAATTCGTGGCGGGATTGGGGATGGTGACGATTTAGATAACTTGAACTTCAGTTTTTTGGGCAATCCTAGTGGTGGTTTAGGTCAAGTTCAAGCGGGTGATACAACGCCGACAGTGATTTTTGAGTCAGAGTTAGCGGGAGTGGCGGCAACGAATAACGTCATCCTAGCAGCAACGAATAATATCACCATTGAAGATTTGAGCGATGATTTTTTCGGCACTAATCCCTTCCTCGTTCCCAATGTACCCCCGCTTTTAGGGTCGATCGCATTTACCGCAGGTGGTTCTTTTTCCATGAATTCAGGGGATACTCTCTTTACACAAGGAGGGATAACGATTTCGGCGGCGAATATCACAACAGGTAATCTAGCTGCGGGTCAAGGCATTACCCTAAATGCTACAGGCAACATTGCTACAACTGACCTTGGCAGTTCTGGCGCGATTAACCTGACGGCAGGAGGCAGCATCACTACTAATCGTCTCGTTACTGGTGGTTTTCTCAACCTGCCAGGAGGAATTACGTTGGCTTTAGGAGTGGGCAATGCGGGGGATATTATTCTTACAAGCAACGGCAATATCACCACAGGCGGAATTAATGCCAGTTCGGAGAATGGCGATGGGGGAAATGTCACCCTTACTAGCACAGCAGGACGAATCCTGATCGATCCGAGTCGGGGAGAGAGTACTTTAATTATTGATGGTGACCCGCTTAATGCTGATGGAGCGATATTTTCAGTGGCTCAGAAGTCGGGACGGGGAGGAAATATTAGCCTGAGTGCTAACGGTAATATTACAACAGGCGCGATCGCATCTGGCTCTTTGGAAGGGGATGGGGGTGATATTAACCTTAATAGTACGGCGGGTGCGATCGATACAACCGAGGGAAAGATTCGATATCGAGGCGAAACTATTCGCGACACAGGATTGCTACTATCGGGGTCTGGCGGTAGTGGAACAGGTGGGAAGATTACAGTATCAGCTAGTGGCGATTTGATCACTGGCCCCGTTGTTTCCGCCTCCATAGAAGGAAATGGGGGTGATATTAGCCTCAGCAGTACAGGGGGTAATATCAATACCTTACAAGGACTTACCTCACTTCAATCCTTTGAAGCTTTACTGAACATTGCCGATGTTTCTTCTGCCGATTTAGCACCACAAACGCCCTCCAGCCTTTTCCCCCTTGCCAGAACTATTGCTGGTTCCATCGTTTCTGGTTCTGGGGGTGCTGGAACTGGAGGCACGATTACAGTCAGTGCGACAGGGAACCTCTCTACTGGAGGTGTAATTTCTACCTCAATTGACGGCAATGCAGGCAATATTAACCTGACCAGTACAACCAGCGATGTTGAAGTCTATTTAATGAATGCTCAAAGCTTAGGTGCGGGTAAAGGGGGTAATGTTGAAGTCAACGCTAACCGTTTTTTCCGAGCTACGGGTACCGTCGCGGCAGCATTGGAGCAATTACCGCCTGATGCGATTAATCCCAGTGATATTCCCGCACAATTAGATCGACCTTCTAGCATCTCAACTTACGGAGGGGGTGGCGGCGGTTCAATTACGATTCGTCATGGGGGTGGAGACAGAAGTATTCCCTTTACTGTAGGGGATGCCACCACTAACGGCACCGCAGGCACGATTACAACTAGACCCAATAATACAATTGCGCCTAATCGAGCCTTTTTGGGCAGTTACACTCAGGATAATATTCGCATCATTACCTCACAACAAGGACAAGTTAATCCAGAGTTTCCACCTATACCCGATCCGCTTCCTGCTGAAGAACCCAATACCGAAATTGCGATCGCAACTTTGGATGAAGCGCTTCATACTCTTCGCCGTATTTAACACGCGACGGGGGTAAAACCGGCTGTAATTTATGTCAATTTCGCTCCTACTGCTATAGTGGGTAACCCCAGCATTGCCAGTCGAGAGGAAACTTTAACGCAAAACTTTCAGGAATATCTAGAGTTGCCCCAAGCTGCGGCTAATCCAACGATATCCTTCCAAAAGCAGGGTAGCGACCCACTGGATCTACTACTCTTGACGGAGCAGGGGGAACCCGTTTATAAACGAGTACCGAGAGCTACGCGATCGCAAGTTCTCAGAATAACTCAAGAACTCCGCAATAACATCACAAATATCCGTCGTCCTATCCGTCCCCGCACTTACTTAGCCCCAGCACAGCAACTGTATCAGTGGTTGATTGCTCCTCTGGAACAGGAATTACAAGCTCAAGAAATCAAGAATCTCGTCTTCATTATGGACACTGGATTGCGCTCCTTACCAATTGCGGCACTCCATGATGGTACTGACTTTATTGTGGCTAAATACAGTGTCGGTTTAATGCCCAGTCTGTCACTCACTGATACTCGCTACGCCGATGTGAGAAATGCCCAAGTGTTAGCGATGGGTGCGACAAGATTCAGCAACCAAAGACCCTTACCCGCAGTTCCTGTTGAGGTATCTTTGATTACAGAACAATTATGGTCGGGTAAGACGTTCCTCAACGAAGCATTTACCCTTAATAATTTCAAACAAACTCTTGATCGGCAACCCTTTGGTATTGTTCATTTAGCCACCCATGCCGAATTTCAACCGGGTATACCCAGTAACTCCTACATTCAGTTATGGAACACTAAATTGCCCTTGAACCAACTTCGCCAACTCGACTTGAATGATGCACCTGTAGAGTTGTTAGTTTTAAGTGCTTGTCGCACCGCTTTAGGGGATGAGGATGCCGAGTTGGGATTTGCTGGGTTAGCAGTGCAGGCCGGAGTCAAGTCAGCATTAGGCAGTTTATGGTATGTCAGTGATGAGGCGACACTGGGGCTGATGACAGAATTCTACAAGCAATTGAAACAAGCCCCGATTAAAGCCGAGGCACTACGACAAGCGCAATTGGCAATGAGCCAGGGTAAAGTGCGATTAGAAGGAGGAAAGCTAATAACCAGCTATGGCAGTTTTCCTTTACCCCCTCAGTTAGCAAGACTGGGAGACAGGGATTTTTCTCATCCCTACTATTGGAGTGCTTTTACTATCGTTGGTAATCCTTGGTAAAGCGATCAACTTTTAAAGTCTCTCATATCATGTCCGGCTGATTAATCCTAATAAAACCCAGTCGAGGGGCGGGTTTTGATAAAGAATTATCGGTTTGCCCAGCTAACTTATTGCATCAAGTGAGCCCCTACATATATTAGGGGCGTTTAGCTGGACATTATACCAATTCACAATTCATAATTCATAATTCATAATTCATAATTCATAATTCAATTACGTCATCCGAATTGAAAATTCCAACGGTGAGAGGAGAATTATGGGCATTCATCTACAACAAGCTTTGGAAGTGGGGAAATACTTGGTTACTCAGCGTCTGAAAGGCCGCAAACGCTTCCCCCTCGTCTTGATGTTGGAACCCTTGTTTCGATGCAATCTAGCCTGTCCGGGTTGTGGCAAAATCCAGCATCCGACTGATATTTTGAAGAGAAACCTGACTCCCGAAGAGTGCTTTGCTGCTGCACAGGAGTGTGGCGCACCGATTGTCTCGATTCCTGGCGGAGAACCTTTACTTCATCCACAAATTGACGAAATTGTCAAGGGTTTAGTCGATCGCAAAAAGTTTGTGTACCTGTGTACGAACGGGTTGTTGCTGGAAAAGAGCTTGGATAAGTTTGCGCCCTCCCCTTACTTCTCCTTTAGCGTTCACTTAGATGGGTTGCGGGAGTTGCACGACCAATGTGTTGACCGGAAAGGGGTGTTTGATACGGCGGTTAAAGCGATTCGTGCTGCCAAAGCTAGAGGATTTCGGGTGACGACGAATACCACAGTCTTTGAGGGAACTAGCCCTAAAGATATTCAGGATTTATTTAATTTCCTGAGTACCTTGAATGTAGATGGCATGATGGTTTCCCCTGGCTATAGTTACGAGTGGGCACCTGATCAAGAGCATTTTCTCAAACGGGAACGAACGCGATCGCTTTTTCGAGAAATTCTCGCTCCCTACAAGTCAGGTAAGACCAACTGGAATTTTAACCTCAGCCCCCTGTTTCTTGATTTTCTCACCGGCGAGAAAGACTACGAATGTACCCCTTGGGGTAGCCCTAGTTACAGTGTGTTAGGTTGGCAAAAGCCTTGCTACCTCTTGAATGAGGGCCATTACGCTACTTTTCAGGAACTTTTAGAAAAGACAGATTGGAGCCAGTACGGTCGAGCAAGCGGTAATCCCCAGTGTGCCGATTGTATGATGCATTGCGGTTATGAACCTACTGCTGCAATGGATGCAATGGAACCGGGGAATATTGCTCGTTCTTTAGGTAGCGTTTTGGGGATAGGCAGTTAGATTGCGGGGAATTCGACAGATTTTCAGCAATTCGTGTGCAATTTTTCCGGATGGCGTCAGAGCTATTCGGGAATAAGCAATATAGATGCACCCTGATGACCGCCCTCAGCTTACCGCTGGGGGTTTTTTGTTGGATGCGATCGCATTTTTATAGCAGAAGGCTCCAAGGTAGAAGGCAGAAGGCAAAAGGCAAAAGGCACAAGGCACAAGGTAAAAGGCAAAAGGCAGAAGGCAAAAGGCACAAGGTAGAGGACTCCAAGGCTTTTCTGTTTATTACTGGTACGTGTCGTTTGGGTCGTTAAATCTGTTCTAACGTTTCTGGCGAAAGCTATAGCTATCGATATAGAGGTGCGTTACGTTTCACTAACGCACCCTACGAGTGATGGAACTTTCGATTCTGAACACGCATCGATATTCACTAAAGAGCTTTTGTGTCAAGCCCAGAGCAATTCTTGGTAATTTCTCTCACATGGCATTTTGATGTAAAAATGGCTAAGTCTTAAATTAAGCGCAAATATCGTGTGCTTGCTGGTTCTTATCTGTGGAGGACGACAGCTTATGGACAAGACGTTCAATCATTCCAACTCCAATTCCATTGACTCCAATACTCCTAACTCGCTAAAAAAGTCGAACACTTCTCCCAGTAAAGCGGTATCAGCTTGCACTAGTAAAGCGCGGCAGAAATACCCCGCCAGTTCAAAAAGGTTAAAAAGCTTACTGTACAAGTTTTCTTCCTTGGAGCCTTCTGCCTCCTGCCTTCTGCCTTCTTGCACCAGTCAAGCCAATTCGTTCTTTTGGTTGAAACCAGCGTTTTACTTATTGCTACCGCTTGTTGGCACAGGGGTAATGCTATTGGGTGGCTGCTCTGAGGTATCTAATCTGACTCGTCAACAGACGAATCCTCAAGGCCTAGAGGAATCAAACAGGCGTAGTAGTAGTAACCGCTCTTTAGTGCCCACTGAGGAAGACAGGAATTTCGTGGTTGACGTGGTCAACAAAGTCGAATCGGCAGTGGTCAGAATTAATACTTCGCAAACGGTGAGAACTGAGATTCCAGAGGCATTTAACGACCCATTCTTGCGGCGGTTTTTTGGTGATGGGTTGCCTTCACAGCCTCAAGAGCGAGTTCAGCGCGGTGTAGGTTCTGGTTTTGTGATCGATTCTAAGGGTCTGATTTTAACCAACTCTCACGTTGTTAACAGGGCTGATACCGTGACGGTGTCGTTCCCCGATGGTCGCAGTTTTGAGGGAAAGGTTTTGGGAGAAGACCCTTTGACGGATATCGCCGTGGTTCAAGTTCCAGAGAATAACTTGCCAACGATTGAACTGGCAAGTGCTGAAAAGGTGCAACGGGGACAATGGGCGATCGCAATTGGCAACCCCTTGGGTTTAGAAGAAACCGTAACTGTCGGCGTTGTTAGTGCTATAGACCGCTCTAGTAGCGATATCGGTGCTGCTGACAAGCGGGTTGGTTTTATTCAGACGGATGCCGCGATTAATCCTGGTAACTCTGGTGGTCCCTTGCTCAATGCTCGCGGTCAAGTGATTGGCGTCAATACAGCCATTATCAAAGGAGCGCAAGGAATCGGCTTTGCCATTCCCATTGACACCGCGATGCGAATTGCCGAACAACTGATTACCAAAGGCAAAGTTGAGCATCCTTTTTTAGGGATTGAGATGATACCTCTCACCCCAGAAATTAAGCAACGACTGAACAATATTCCTAATAGTAATGTTCGCGTCGAGGCAGACAAAGGAATTCTGATTGTCCGGGTCGTGCAAGGCTCTCCAGCCGATGAAGCGGGACTAAGGCAGGGAGATGTGATTCAAGCGATCAACAATCAGCCAGTGACTAAAGCTGAACAAGTCCAACAGCAGGTAGAGAAAAGTGGGGTCGGGAGCCAGCTGCCTATAACAGTGCAACGAGGTGAGCAGACTTTACAGGTAACAGTACAACCTGCCCCCTTACCAGAGCGCCCGATTCGGTAATTTCCGCTATATTTCAGCGACTTACTAACCTTTGGCAGATTTCCAGCGTCTTACTTTTCTTTACAATCACAGCATTTCAAGCGCTGGAGAAGCAATGAATATCCAACAGGTAATAGCTCAAGGAGGAATAGATACTCCAGAGGCAGTCACTGAAGGAGTAAAGAATACCCAAGAGTCAGTCACAACAGCGTGGGGAAAAATTAATGCCATGATCGATGGCTTCGTTCTCCTGCTGCCCAATATTGTTTTGGGTTTAATCGTTTTCGTTATCTTTTGGTT
>JBFLZA010000383.1:0-8754 GCA_040756535.1 Cyanobacteriota bacterium | reverse complement strand
AGGAGCATCTCCAGGAAATCTTTTTACCATTCCGACAAGTGAGCGATCGCCATCGACAGATTGAAGGAACCGGCTTGGGATTAGCCATCAGTCGCCAACTGGTTCAACTGATGGGAAGTGACATCAATGTGCAGAGTACGCCTGGAAAAGGAAGCATTTTCTGGGTTGATTTAGACTTGGCTGAAGTTGACTGCGTCTCTGATATTGCCTCTCCGGATCGCCGCTGTGTTCGTGGATTCAAAGGCGGCAAGCGAAAAATCTTGGTAGTGGACGACAGGGAGGAAAATCGTCTGGTTCTGACCAATATGCTACAGCCGTTAGGATTTGAAGTGGTAGAGGCGATCGATGGTCGAGATGCTCTGCACAAAGCACACCAGTTTCGACCTGATGCGATTTTGATGGATTTGGTGATGCCTGTTATGGATGGGTTCGAGGCAACCCGTCAAATTCGGATGTCTCCAAGCTTACAGCAGACAGTTATTATTGCGACCTCAGCTAGCGCATTTGATATGGATCGAGAGCAGAGTCGAGAAGTCGGCTGCCATGACTTTGTACCGAAACCAATCCGCGAAGCAGAGCTATTGGAGCGATTATCCCTTCATCTGAAGCTAGAGTGGATTTATGAAGAATCAAGCGCTGAGCGAAAGGACTCAGTTCAACCTACTCTACTGAAAGGGCAAAACCCTCAGGAACCCAACACTCAAGATGCTTCTCCATTGATAGCTCCTCCTGCTGAAGAAATCGCAGCTTTACTTAACTTGGCAATGATGGGTGACATCAAAGGAATTGCTGAACGAGCTGCTCAATTAGAAACGCTCGATCCACAGTTGTTTCCTTTTGCAAACCATCTTCGCCAACTCGCTAAAGGCTTCAAAGGGCGGCAAATTCGGGAGTTTATCAAACAGTTTCAGAGGTCAGAATAACTACTATGGCTGAAAAGGGAGTCATCTTAATCGTGGATGACACACTGACCAATTTAGAAGTCCTGTTTGGCTGTTTAACCGATGCTGGCTTCAGAATTTTAGTAGCGGAAGATGGGATGAGTGCGATCGAGAACGCACAGTATGCCTTACCTGATTTAATCCTGCTAGATATCCTAATGCCAGGTTTAGACGGGTTTGAAACGTGTCGTCGTCTGAAAGCGGATGAAGCAACAGCAGTAATTCCCGTCATTTTTATGACGGCACTGAGTGAAACTGTAGATAAAGTAAAAGGCTTCAGCCTGGGTGCGGTGGACTATATTACGAAGCCCTTTCAACAAGAAGAAGTGTTAGCTAGGGTTCAAACCCATGTGAGTCTCCGACATCTCACTCGACAGCTTCGAGAACAGAATACACAACTAGAACAGGAAATTCAGGAACGTCAGCGGAAGGAGGCGGCACTGTCCGAAAGTGAGGAGCGATACCGCCTGCTTGTTGAGAAGGTCAAAGACTACGCGATTTTTATGCTCGACCCCGGCGGACGGGTTGTGAGCTGGAATAGTGGAGCAGAACGGATTAAAGGATATCGGGCAGACGAGATTATCGGTCAGTCGTTCTCCCGCTTTTATCCCGACGAGGAGATTTGGCGAGGTCGTCCTCAACGGTTGCTAGAAACAGCCGCCGCCGAGGGTCAAGTTGAAGATGAAGGGTGGCGAGTTCGCAAAGATGGAGCGCGATTTTGGGCAGATATTGTGATTACCGCTTTGCGAGATGAGGCGGGAAACCTGCGTGGCTTTACAAAAGTGACGCGGAATATTACCGATCGCAAACGGGCAGAGGAGGAGCGCGATCGCTTCTTCAACCTCTCTATGGATATGCTCAGCGTTTCTGGTACCGATGCTTACTTCAAGCGTTTAAATCCAGCGTTTGAACAAGTACTTGGCTACACCAACGAAGAACTGCTAGCACAACCGTTTCTCGACTTAGTTCATCCCGATGACCAAGCTGCAACCCTTGCTGAAGTTGAAAAACTTGCTGAGGGTAATCTAACCCTTGATTTTGAGAATCGCTACCGCTGTAAAGATGGTTCGTACAGGTGGCTTGCCTGGAAAGCCTTTCCTATTGTTGAAGAAGGCTTAATTTATGCGATCGCCCGCGATGTTACCGAGCGCAAACAGGCAGAAGCAGAACGCCTTCAGCTTCTGGCTCAAGAGCAACAGGCAAGGGCTGAAGCAGAGGCAGCTCGTAACCAGATCGTTAATATTCTGGAAAGCATTACAGATGCATTCCTCGCAGTCGATCGAGATTGGCGTTTTACCTACTTGAATCGCCAAGCAGAACTGCTCTTGCAGCGAAAGCGGGAGGAGTTGCTCGGTCAAGTGTTGTGGGATGAGTTTCCTGAAGCAGTAAGCTCAACCTTTGACCTAGAGTATCACCGGGCAGTGTCGGAGCAGGTGAGCGTTGAGTTTGAATCGTTCTATCCACCACTCAATAGCTGGTTTGAGGTACACGCCTATCCTGCTAAAGATGGCCTATCCGCCTATTTCCGAAATATTAGCGATGCCGTGGCGGCGGCTACGCAACGCAAGCAAGCAGAAGAAGCATTACGAGAAAGCGAAGAGCGATTTCATCAGGCATTTGAAAATGCCGCGATCGGAATGGCATTGGTATCGCTGGATGGTTATTGGCTGCAAGTCAATCGTTCCTTATCTGAGATGTTTGGTTACTCAGAGCAGGAATTGCTAGCGCTCACATTCCAGGCCGTTACCCATCCCGATGATTTGCAGATTGGATTCAACTATTTTCAGCAAATGCTCTCTGGCGAGATTCGCTCCTGTCAGTTTGAAAAGCGGTACTTGCATAAGCTCGGACATACAGTTTGGGGAATGTTGAGTAGTTCAATGGTTCGTGATGGGCAAAACCGACCGTTGTACATCGTTACCCAAATTGAAGACATTACCGATCGCAAACAGGCTCTTGAAGAACTTCGCAATCTGAGCAAGGCATTGGAAAGTGCTGTTGAAGGTATCGCTCAATTAGATAGTCAGGGACGTTACTTCAAAACTAATCCAGCTTATGCCAGCATGTTGGGTTACCAACCCGAAGAATTAGTTGGAAGGAACTGGCAACAAACGATTTATCCAGATGAACTGGAGACTATAGAGACTGCCTACCAACGTATGCTGATTGACGGTAAGGCAGAGTTTGAAGCTAGAGCAGTGCGTAAAGATGGAACCGTCTTCGATAAGCAAGTAGTGATGGTCAAAGCCTATAACCAGCAACAGCAGTTCATTGGGAACTACTGTTTCATGAAGGATATTAGCGATCGCCGCGAAATTGAACGATTGAAAGACGAATTCATCTCAGTCGTCAGCCATGAACTACGGACACCGCTCACCTCCATTTCTGCGGCTTTGGACTTACTAGCCGGTGGGGTCTTGCAAAATCAACCAGAAGATGCTCAACAGATGTTGAACATTGCGGCGAATAACAGCGATCGCTTAGTTCGTCTGATCAACGACATTCTAGACATCGAACGCATTGAGTCAGGCAAAATCGTCATGACGAAACAAGCCTGCGATGCTGGTGACTTAATGAATCAATCTGTAGAGGCAATACAGGAAATAGCAGAAAGGGCTGGAGTCACTCTATCCGTTTCTCCTGTCTCAGACCGCCTCTGGGCAGACCCCGATCGCATCATCCAAGTACTCACAAACTTACTCAGTAATGCCATTAAGTTCTCACCTGAAGGCAGCACAATTTGGTTGAGCGCAGAGGCGATCGGGGGTCAGGGGCCAGGGGCCAGGAGTCAGGATTCAGGGGTCAGGAGTCAGGATTCAGGGGTCGTTCAGCGTTCATCCCCTGGCGACACTCTCCTGATTAAAGTTAAAGACCAAGGACGCGGAATTCCGTCTGACAAGCTCGAATCCATTTTTGAACGCTTTCAGCAGGTTGATGCCTCAGATTCGCGCCAAAAAGGGGGAACGGGTTTGGGTTTAGCCATCTGCCGCAGTATCTTACAGCAGCATGAAGGAAAAATTTGGGTCGAAAGCACTTTAGGAGAAGGCAGCACGTTCTACTTTACCCTACCCATCCTTAGCGATGTCCAACGTCCTGAGTTTGTCCCGCCTAATGGCGGGCCCGCTTCGCTAACACTTTTGAGTTCGGAGTTAGGAGATTCAACTCAAAATTCCCCTCTTGTTCTAGTCTGCGATGATGACCCCTCTGTTCGGACTGTAGTGCAAGCCATGCTAGAACGGCAAGGCTACCGGGTGCTAACCGTCGCATCGGGACAGGAGGCGGTAGAACAGTCCGTTGCCCAGCCGCCTGATGTAATTCTTCTCAACTTAATGATGCCAGTGATGAATGGGTGGGAAACTCTGGCAATTCTGAAAAATCAGACAGAAACTCAAGCGATACCCGTTATTATTCTCAGTGGGCTGTTACCGGATGCTAGAGAAGCACCCCATCCCGGCGTTAGTGATTGGATTGTGAAACCTCCAGAGCCAAGGGTATTGCGCCAAGCTCTAGAACGAGCATTAGCCGATCGAAATCAAACCATTAAAGTTCTGATTGTCGAAGATGACTTAGAGCTGGCACAAGTACTCGCGACCATGTTTTCTCGCCACGGGATTGAAACCCTTCATGCTCAAACCGGACGGGAAGCCATTCAGCTGATCCAGCGCCTCATTCCCGATTTGCTAGTACTCGACTTGGCACTGCCAGAATACAATGGTTTTGCCGTAGTGGATTGGCTGCGGCAGCACAATCGGTTGTGTCAGGTGCCACTCGTTATCTATACGGCTCAAGATCTAGATGAGTGCGATCGCGAACGGTTAAAACTAGGACAAACGCTATTCCTAACAAAAGGACGCATTACTTCACAAGAATTTGAACAGCGAGCGATCGACCTGCTCAACCGAATGATTCGAGGCAAGACGGGAGACAGCCCTACATGACCACCAAGCGCATTCTGATTGTTGATGACGAATACGATATTCGGGCAGTGGCTCAACTTACGCTCAAAACAGTCGCGGGTTGGGATGTATCGCTCGCCGCATCCGGCAAGGAAGGACTGGTGAAGGCAGCCGATGAGCAACCCGATGTTATCTTGTTAGATGTGATGATGCCGGATATGGATGGCATAGAGACGTTTCGGGCATTGCAGGCAAATCCAGCTACCGAGTCTATCCCTGTAATTTTGATGACAGCAAAGGTGCAAGCGGCGGAGCAGCGACAGTTTGCTGAACTCGGTGTAGCAGGAATTATTCCCAAGCCATTCAAGGCAATGAAACTTCCCGGTCAGATTGCCCAAACTCTGGGCTGGGATGAGTAACCCGATTTTTGGGGTTTGATTTGGAGTCTACACAAGTTCTGCATTTTTCAGTTCTAACTTAGAGACTATCCCGGATTAGAGGTGAAATCACTACTTTCATCATCTATCTACTGGTTGATATTTCTGCAATCTCTCCCTTATTCAGCCTCTATTGTGAATAGCCCAACTGAAAGTCACTTTAATGCTCCATTACACTCAATTCGCCAATGGCTGGAATCTTTAGAAATTCGCGATCCTCATGTGGCGCGATCGCTCTGCAAAATTATTCCGGCTAGTTGTCCCTTTGAGCGAGAAATTAAATTTCTTGACCGCACTATCGTTCGCATTCCCCCCTTGTGCAAACTGAATCCTTTCTACGAGCAAATCGTTTGTATTCGCTTCAAATCTTTAACCTATTTAGCAGACCAATGTGGTGAAGATGTAACGCTTTACTGCTAAACCATCTAAAACGGCGATCGCAATTCCTGTCGCACTTCCTCCGGCATCACCTCAACTATTCGGCTCAAGAGTCGAATCTGAGTTGAAAGGGGAGAAGACTGAAGAATCCTCAAAAAGCCTTTAATCCCATAAACTTTCACAGTAATCCCAATTTCAGAGAGTGCATCCGAGTGCGTCTGATTAACAACCAACGGTAAGTAGGGACTGCTGCTCAAATCACCCGCTGGAAGATTCAGGAGGCTTTTAAGCAGCTAACGGGAAGCGGGGAGAAAATCTGTGTAATATCGTTGACACTCTCCGATCTAAAAAACGCGCAGATTCTTAAGAGCCAGGTGGGCAGTTTTGCCCACCCTACATTTAGAGGTTCTCTCTAAAAACCTCTCTCATCGCTCACAATCGTTGTTTTAAAATCGCTCTGAATTCATTTTGCTGTTCTATAGAACCAGCTAGCAAGATACCGATTCTTCCCACCAAAATACTGCCCCAGTTCACCATCACAACCCCCGTATCGGTTTGGGGGTTGAATTCAATATCACTGAGATCGAGCTGATGGAGTGAGCGATACCTAGTGGTAAAGGTTTCGTGGCTCCAATGGGTGAGCTTGAGCTTTTTGGCAATCCCTGTGGGATACGATGCACCATTAAAGCGCGGATTGCATTCGATCGCTAAATAACGAGTCTGATTTGCCTCTTCTACAACTGCCACATCAAAGGCAAATATCCCCTTCATCCCTTGTTGCGCCATCCACTGTGCGATCGGTTCCACCGTTTCCCAGGGTTGATGTTTCGTTGGACAGCGATTACCGCAATGAGCATAACCATCGAGGACTTGTTCAGTGGCAAGGAGACGTTCCAGGCCATTACCTGTAATGCCGTATTGTAAATTCAAAAAAGTTGAAGCCGTGATCTCTTCTTGGATTTGCACCGGCACGTCATCACCTAGTGTTTTCAGAGCTTGAATGAGCTGCTGTTTGTTCTCACATCGGCTAATCCCAGCACCATCAACAGAAACCGCCGGTTTGAGATAACACGGGAATGGTAACTCATCTAAAGACGCGATCGCTCCCTTATTTTCAAAACACAAGGTTTTCGGAGCGCTCACTCCCAGCTCTTGCGCCAACTTGATAAAGTTGTTCTTGGAGTTCATAAACTCAACAACGTTAAACCAGTCAGCATCGACTTGATGAAACCAAGCTGCCTCTAAAGTAGCCTGACTGGTCGTATCACCAAAGTAGAAAACGGAAATTTCATAGTTAGGATAATCCGCCAAGATACTCCGAGAAATATCCCATATGACATTTTTGCTATAAATTAATCCGATTCGTGCATAATGAGAAGTAATCGCATTCCATTGAGACTTTAACTCTGGGTGTAACTGGATAATATCTTCCGGTTCAGTCACACCTAACACCCGGCCGGAATAAAGTTGATTACCGAGTACAGACTCATGGGTGCAGGTCATGATGTCATGGTTGAAAATTTTCGGGCAAATCACTTTATAAATCTCCGTCACGAAAAGTACGCTGATTTGTTCATGCGGACGCCAACCCCCAAATGCCCAACGAGAGCGAAAAAACAGCTTGAGCCTTTTTTAGGGGGAGTTTGTGTTGCGAGTGATGTAGCTAGCTAGCCGAATACTGAGAGGATGAATTAAATCCTCCCGTTCCTTGAGTGGAAAGCCATTTCACTAAATGTGGAGTTTGTCTTACCGTCCCCACTTAACAGAGTCTCTAACTCTGCTCAATTTGATATTTAAGTTATGCACCTAAGGCAAGGGAGACTCCAAAAGTCTCTTTACCCTGGTATCCGTGAATGGGTTTAAAGCGAGGGAAAATTGGAAAAGATTACACCAACTTTTCGTCAATGAAATGTTGTCATCCATCCCCAGAGTGAAATGAAACTAACACACCCAAACCTATAGGTGTATGGATAATTTAAGGGTTTGCTACTCCCTTAAGTGACGGACTGTATCTCTATCGGAGGAGCATAAACGAAAAGTGTACCCAAATGCAACTCCAAATCGATAGTTATTATTACTTAATATAAAAATTGAGAATTAATACTTAGTTAAAAATAACTATTACTGTAGAATCTCTCATCACCGACTACACGACTCTATCTAATACATTCGTTTTTTGCTCAGGAATTTTTACCTAAAACTTAATTCTTTCCTCAGCGAATATTTCACGAAGGACAAGCTATAGAAACCCTAAATCAACAGTGAAACATTGTTGTGTAGTCCTCTCTTCCTTATTCACCAATCAAAGAGGAGGGTTATATCGATCGCATCGGGACTCAAACAACCGATTGCACCCCATAGTGAGAGTAAGCCTTAACTACTTTTTGATTGGAACCGAAATGGAAGACCTCAGCAACCCAACGGTCTTGAGCACCTTTGTAATAGAGAGTGATACTGTCAACGCCTACGAGAGTTGTGATTAACTCGAAGTGCAAATCGGGAATGAGTTGTAGTGCCTTACTCCAATAAGCGCCAATGGCGGTTTTGCCGTGAAGGGTACCGGAGGGTTCGCCAGCGATCTGGGGAATATAGGGGGATGTCATCTCGAAGTTATCGTCATAGTGGGTCAAGATGCGATCCAGATCGTGACTGTTCCAAGCATCGATCCAATCGGCGGCAAACTGTTCGGCAAACGATTTGTCAATCATGAGACTCAACGATGTTAAGCTGATGTGAATTTAAATTACGTCATCCTCTCTCCCTGCTTCCGGGAGCCTTTTACCATGCAACTTGAATGCCGATTAGCTTAGCTTCTCTTTTCGGCAAGACGCCGATATTTCTCTAAAACATTGGAGATCGCTTTTACCCGTCGCATCTGGTCATCATAAACACACTGCCACTCTGTTGTCGGACGATTCTCTCGCACGCAAATACCCAGCAATCCTGATGCTTGGTTGGAACCCTTTTCTATATCCAGTTCATTATTTAAGTTGAGATAGAAAGATGCGGTTCTTGCCCAAGCTATCGATTCGATTCCTCGGAGGCCTCCGCGACGTGCTATTGCCAGTGCTTTGGGAAAGTGCCGAGAATGAATGGGGCTAG
>JBFLZA010000382.1:0-8791 GCA_040756535.1 Cyanobacteriota bacterium | reverse complement strand
TCTCCTAAATACTCAATTTGTTTGCCGTCAATCAGGGGCTTAATTTCTTTTTCGTAAAACTCTACATCAACAGCATCTACCTTACCCGCCATCTTCAAACGCCAGCCAGAACGCTTGGCGATTTCGATCGCGACTTGAGGCCCTTTCTCCGGAGAAATACGACCTACAAACGCCAAGTAAGGGGGTTCTTGTGGCTCTGGGTAAAACTTGAATTGGCTGGTGTCGATGCCGTTATAAACGGTGGCAACGTAGTTTAGATTTAATCTTGCTTCGCGCTGAGCGTTGGAAATGCTGATATAGGGTTGATTGCGAGCGTGGCTAAACAGCTTCTCGTTATCAGGGGTAAAGATGCCGTGCTGTGTGTGGACAGTGGGGGTTTTGACGAGTTGGCTATAGGGCAAAGCCGCACAACCCATATGGGAGTGAATGATATCAAACTCATGAGCTCGTTCATAAACCTTGCTCAAATGCAGCATCTCGTAGATCCCAAATTCTTTAATGGTTGGATCGAGACGCAGAGCTTGAGGGTGAACGGACTCAAGGTTGGCCAGGGTAATGGAATCTCCAGAGGCAAATAAGGTGACTTCATGACCGCGCCTGACAAGTTCATCCGAGAGCAGTCCGACTACTAATTCAATTCCACCATAGGCTGGTGGGGGGACTCGCTCCCATAAAGGGGCAACTTGGGCAATTCGCATTAAGAAACTCCTGTTGCAAGTCGGGTAACTCTGACTACGGCAGTAGTATTGACTACGCGTCAAGCTATGAGCATCAGTACTCAGAGGGAAGTCCAACAAAACTTTATTCTCTCAACAAAAATTAATCAATGCGGAAAACCGACCCATTTATTTTCGGTAATTTCTACTTGCCAGGTAAGTTATCAGTCTAAATCTTTTTCACTCAAGTAAAAAATTAAACTTAAGAATATTAACCTCTATCCCAGGAATGAATTTAAAGGGTATTAGATACCTCGAATGGAGGAAAAAGACATTTAGCGAATCTTGCCAATTTGGGAGCACAGGGATGTAATAGGGAAAAACATATAGATAGATGGGACAAATCTTTATTTCGGCAGGTCATGGTGAAGTGGGAAATGGAATTGCCGATCCAGGTACGATCGCCGGAGGAACCACAGAAGCCACAGAAATGATATTGCTTCGCGACTTAGTGGCAACCCAGTTGCGATCGCGAGGCTTTACAGTATTTGAGGTTCCCGACACCCTGAGTTTGGCCCAATCAATTGCTTGGATCAACCGCCGCGCCCGTCCTGATGACATTGCCTTAGAGCTGCAAACGGATGCTTTTTATAACCCTACGGCGCGAGGCACCAGCGTTTTCTACATTGCCAACAATGAGGAACGCAAAGCCCATGCCAAACTCCTGCTGCTAGCACTCTTACAGCAGGTACCTCTGTTGATGAGTCGGGGAGTCAAGCCGGATACGGAGATAGGGCTGGGTCGCCTAGCTTTTATCCGTCAAGTGGTTATCCCTTCTTTGGTACTTAATATTGGATTTCTCACCAATCGAGAAGACCGCTTTCTGATTCAAAACCGTCGTCAGGAGATAGCTCAAGGGATTGCCAATGGTTTAGCTACCTGGAGTCGCGCTGTTTCAGAAGTGAGCCCTGCACCTCGCCCCTACCCTCAAATTAATATCAGTATCAACAATAAGATTTATGGAGAGAAAGGCATTATTGTTAATGGCAATGCTTATATCCCAATTGATATTGTCGATAAGCTGAAGCTGGACTTGAGTAAACCCGCTACTGTTCGTATGTTCCCCTATGGGGGTGTTACCTATATTAGAGCGATCGATCTGCGAGAAGCTGGGATTTTTGTGGGTTGGGATAACTCTACCCGTAGCGTAATTCTGCGTTCAATTTTGCCGTTCCAGCCAGAAGCATTAGGTGAGATTATGGGGAAGGGTTACCTTTCTGAGGCAAATTTAGAGGCATTCCTCAGATCAGTGAATCCGGAGGCACTTGAACAGTTTCCCAATATCGCCAAGCTTTACTTGGAAGAAGCTGCGGTTGAGGGCGTTAACCCTGAGGTAGCTTTTGCTCAAGCACTTTTAGAAACCGGCTTTTTTCGCTTTGGCGGTAATCTTAAGCCATCTCAGAATAACTTCGGTGGGTTGGGTACCCCTGGGGAGATTGGACAAAGTGCAACCTTTCCCAGTGCCCGACTTGGTGTTCGCGCCCATATCCAACACTTAAAAGCCTACGCTAATCAAGAGCCACTTGTCCAAGATGTCGTCGATCCTCGCTTTCGCTTCGTGGCACGGGGGAGTGCGCGTAGCGTGGAATTGCTCAATAGGCGCTGGTCAGCAGATCCGCAATATGGTGATAAGGTTTTGGCAATCTTAAGACAACTTTATGAGTCAGCAAACTTGCTCTAAAATGCTGCAACAAAGAGTGCGGGAACATTCCAACTGAATTGAAGTCTATTGCTAACAAACGCTTAAACTTTGGGGTGTAATTTTAATGTTTACTTCCTCTGGGTGGCAGTCCAAAATTGCCTTATTAATCACACTAGGAATGACTTCAACAGTAGCTGCTCCCATCCTGATGGCGGCTCCGGCTTTAGCAGGCTCGAAAACTAACGTTATTGGGCAACTTTTTTCTCAATCGGAGCAATTGATCATTCCAGCCGGGACGGAGATTCCTGTTGAGTATGATGAGGCGGAAAAAATTGTTGTGACGCCAAATGAAGAAGTCCCGGTGACGCTGACAGTGGCGGCTAATATCCGCTCGAATTCAGGAGCCTTGCTCATTCCTATGAACAGTAAGATTATCGGGAATTTGCAACCGGCTGGAGTTGGCACTCAGTTTGTTGCAGAAGAACTGAGATTCGCTAACAGCAATCGACGAGTACCGATTCAGGCAACGTCTCAAGTTTTTACGGATAGAGAAACAATTAAGGAAGGGTCTGATGCTACTCGAATCCTCAAGGGAGCGGCAATCGGTGCAGCAGCATCAGCTGTAATCGCAGAAGTATTCGGCGGTATTGATGTTGGTGAAGTCTTGGGAGGTGCAGGACTTGGCGCGCTTGCAGGCTTGCTTCTTGGAGGAGGTAAGGAAGAAGTAGAAGTAATTGTCGTCAGACCAGAAGATTTGGAATTGACATTGCAGTCTGATTTTGAAACCTGAATATCTGAATAAAACCGATTTATCCAGGTGATATCCAATTCCCTTGATTACACATCGCATCTGTAGGGGCACAGCAATGCTGTGCCCTTACCCTTTATGTGTTCATTTAAACGGATTCTCTATATTTCATGTCCGTTTGAATACTTATCGTAAGGCTACCTCCCACAGGCGATCGCTCACGAACATTGCGATGAAAATCTTTCTTCCCCCACACCCCACACCCTACCCCCTACACCCTATTTTCAAAACAGAGACTGCACCCTAGTTAAGGATACTCGTGAGTTAAGAAGGGAACATCCACAATTTCCCCCTCGACATCTCCAACTTGTACCTTTAAACCTTTGCCGCCAGCTTTAGTACGGATATAGGCAAGACCAAAAAGTCCCGATTCCGTTTCTGTAAAACTCGTTAATTTTCCTATTTTTTCTTCTCCCAGCATCACTGCTGTTTCGGGTGCAACAGGTGCTTGGAGACGAACTCCCCAGAGTTGTTGCTTGACACCTTTGTACGTATTTAAACGGGCAATGGTTTCTTGGCCAATGTAGCACCCTTTCTCAAAAGAGATAGTCTGCCACAAACCTGCTTCTAGAGGATTGTAATCTTCTGTAAGTTCGCGATCGGGTAGGGGACGCCCTTGTTCGATTCGCAGTTGTTCCCAGATGCGATCGCCTATGGGAATTGCTCCCGCTTCCGTCAATGTCTGCCAAAGTTTTGCGGCATTCTTCGCAGAAGTGATGAGTGTATATCCCGGCAATGCCAAACCGTTACCCACGGCAACACGCACCTTAGTGCCATCTAGCGCGAACTCTTGGTGAGTGGCATAGGCATTTTCAACGGGTATCTCATCACTTAAGGTTTGCAACAGAGCGTCACTTTCTGGGCCAATTAAGCTAAAGGTGGCATTCTCACTGGTAACATCTTTTAATTCCACCCGATCCATCGGAAAAATATACCGATCCATCCACTTCATGAGCTGCTGATGCCGATTCGGAGAGACGAGTATGAGTACGGCATCATCAAGGGCGTAAGCTGTTACTAGATCAATTGTGCGAGCGGTAGAGGTGACAAAAACAGTATCGCAACCTTGTCCGGGTTTGAGGTTTTGGAAGTCATTCGTACTTTGGTTATGTAAGTAGCGCAACCGATCATCGCCAGAGAGTTTTAGAAGTCCCCAATGGGACAAGTCAACGAGGGCAACTCCTTGACGTGCTGCCTGAATTGCCGCAGCATCATTACCAAAACTCACTGGAACCGTTGCCTCTGCTATAGAATCAAATGTTGCTCCAGCATCTGCCTGTACGTCCCGCAATTTTTGAATCATGGTTCCCGCCTTCGTTGTCAGTTTCTCGAATACTTAGAGCTGGTTTATACAGTGAATCTTAAATCGAGAAGGGTGCGTTAAGGTCGTGTAACATATCACGTTTAACGGGTGAGTTACAGCGTCAAGCTCGATATACAGCAGAATTCTCCGAGTCAGAATTCAGAATTCTCCACGTAAAACAGGCTTTATACATAGCTTTGAGACATAGTTTGTCTACTTCACCAAGTCGAAATCCGCTGTATGGGGTAATAGCTAATTGATATTATGCGCCTAACCCCCTTACCGCAAGCTAATGTTTACTTTATAAATGACCTATTAACTCAAAAATTGATTGAGTTTTTTAAGCCGTCGGTAAATTGTCAAATACTTCCTGGACTAATCGTTGTGCTTTGGTGTCTATGCACTGCCAATCAACATCACCGGTTTCATCGATTAGGCTAGTATCAATTTCAATTTCTTGGCTTTCTTGTGCAGTGTGGGTTGGAGTGTAGTCGCGAAAACAGACTTGATAACAAAGTTCCCATATATCGACACAGACGGAATTACCATTACGCTCTAAACACAGTTCATAGCCTGGTATAGGGGTTTGGACATCCCTGTAAGTTGCCTTCCAATTCGTTTGTTCTAGCTGTTTGCGAACTTGATCCACGATACGGATTAACGCTGGTTGCATCAGGAGTTCAGCCTGTTGCCACGCGACCATGTCCTTAAATTTAGGTTTCATAAATCACCTTAAAGGTTTTTAATTAACTTTAGGGGAGTTTGAGGGACTGTAAGTCCCGCGCTGTAATCTTCATGTATTTAGCGGCACAATCATTATGACTTGTTGCGGCAAAAAGAATCCCTCCTCAGCCCTCCCCGTGTCGGAGACAGCGTTGAACTAGGCTTATCCTCTCTAAGTAGTCGCTCATGAACGGCAGACACAGGTGACATCCTCCTACACTTCCCTTGCGGGTAAGTGTAGGCTTCCAAACCTCACAATTTGGTTTTCCTGGTTTTTCCCTTACGGGGTTGCGACACTTGCCTAGACTGGTTTTCACCAGTCCCCGGTAGCTCGTCTGCACAGGCAGTTTGCATTCCCACTAGCCCAGCGGTACTAATTAACTTAATTCCTCGGTTTCTAATGTTTTGACCTGCGGCTACGTCCCTATCTGTTGTATAAGAGCAATGAGGACAGCTATGAACTCTAACACTCAGGTCTTTTTTAACTTCGCCACCACACTCAGGACACTGTTGAGAAGTTCCACGAGCATCGACTTCACTGAAAAACTTTCCACGCTTCCAGCAGACATACTTAACAATGGTTCTAAACTGACCAAATCCAGCATCAAGCATGTGTTTCCCAAACATCCCTTTGGCACTGGTGCGGTAGTCTAGGTCTTCCATGAAAACCATATCACCCGCGTCGCAAAGGGCATGGGCTTGGCGTAAGTGAAAGTCTTTCCTTGTGTTGTCGATTTTGTGGTGAAGTCTAGCAACCTTGATACGTTGTTTCTCGTAATTGGATGACCGCTTCTTTTTCCTGGAAAGCCTGCGTTGCAGTAATTTCAACTTGCTTTGTAGGCTCTTAAAGAACTTAGGTGGTTTTACCTTGACACCATCACTAGTTGCCAGAAACTTTTCTAACCCAATGTCAACCCCAATTGGATGACCATGGGGTATGGGGTCTGGAACACTCACATCGCATTGAATATTGATAGATGCATACCATCGGTCGGCTTTCTGATAGATTCTTACCTGTTTGACCACAAATCCTGAAGGGATGGGTCGATGCAAGTTAATGGGAATGAACCCTAGTTTGGGCAACTTAATGTGCAAATTCGTTACTGGATTCTCCTGGAACTGGGGAAACAATAACGACTTGAATTGCCCATACTTCTTGAATCTGGGAAAGCCAAATCCTCTGCGCTGAAAGTACTTCCAACCAACGTGTAATTGCTTAATCGCCTGTTGGAGAACCTGGGAAGGGACTTCACCTAGTCTGGGAAATTCCTTCTTAGCTCGTGGCAAGTTATTAAGCTGATAGATTTCGTTGGGAAACTTAGTATCGGCTGGTAGGATGTACTCTTTCTCTGATGAGCATCTATCAATCGGACACTTGCGACTATCGCACCAGTCTTTTATCTCCCGCAACGCATAGTTATAGGCACTGCGGCAGATGTCCATCCACTCAATCAGTATTTGCTGTTGAGGGGCGTCTGGATAGATTCGGTAGCGATAGTTAAACGTCAGCATTTCTCTACTCTACGAGATTTAGCAACTGGCGTATAGACTTTAAATGTTAATTTTAAGAACATCGAATTCCGTAAAATTAACCTGGGGAGTCCATGTATCCCAACACTTACCTATCGGTTAGGTGTGGGTCTTATAGCTCCCCAGACCCCACGAAAGATAAAATTGACCGGCTAAAACTAACGCTCCCTATTGACAAAGCTTGCTTTTGTTTTTGGTGCAACTAAGGTAAAATTTCCCGCTGTACCTAGAGTGACGCTATCTGGTAACGATAAAGCAGCTAAGGTGGCGCTATCTAATAAGAGGTAAGGTTTCGTTGACCACAACTGTTGCAATGTGGCAGTATCTGCGGGAATGACGCTGGCATCGCTATAAAAATCCAAACTCGGACGCCCATAGGCAAAAGAGGTATAAACTACTGTCCCTGGTGCAGTCTGCTCTCGAATTAAAGCCGCAACTGGCTTTACCGGGAACGCTTCATTCAACTCCCACAACCAGGATTGAGAAGTCATCAATAGTCCTAACACTACATACATCCCCACCCCTAAAATGAGGATGAAATTTGAATGTTTCTGTTGAACTTGCCAAGCTGCTGCTCCCATCGTTAATGCTACAACTACGCTCATCACGATTAAAACTGGCTGAGGGTCTGCCAAAATAAAGTAAACACAACCGCCCAAACCCACTAGTGAGAGAAAACCCAAAATCCCTACTAAAAGTCGCGGATAACGTTGGTGATTTTGCCAAAACTCATGAAGTTGGGCGGCAACGGCAAGGGCAAAGAAGGGATATACAGGCATGATGTACCAGGGAAGCTTGGTTCTCATGATAGAAATTGTTCCTAAATAAACCACCGTGCCAATCAAAACTAAACACCCCCAACGGGTACGGCGTTTTTGCCAAGCTAAGTACAAACCCCCAGGCCAAAATAAGAACCAAGGCCAGGTATATTTTAGTAACTCTATTAAGTAATACCAGGGAGGGCCCCCATGATTTTCTACAGCTTGAGAGAGACGTTGTAACCCTTGAGATTGAAAATGAACCTGCAAAAAACGGGGACCGTAATGTTGCCATTGGGCAGCATACCAGGCAAATACAGGTGCAATTCCCAAGAGTAAACCCATCCAAAAATAGGGATTTCTCAACAATGCCACTTGTCTATCGGCTAGGAGAAAACAAAATGCGATCGCACCTAGCGGTACCACTAATAAGCCTTTGGTAAAAGCGACAAGTCCTAAGCCCAATCCCACACCCACAGCCCAACGTTTATCCTGATGGGATTTGAGTAGGCAAAACAGCACCAACAAGAAGAAAGATACTGCGGTACCATCCAGCATCGCCAAACGGCCATGACGGACAACAGGCAAAAGTGTTAAGTAAACGCTAGCTGCAAAAACGGCGGGTAGAGAGTGACGAAAAAGTTCTCGTCCTACTAAATAAAGTAAGGGTACGCCGCAAGCTGAAAAGAAAGCGCCAGGGAGACGTGTCGTAAATTCATTGATACCCCCAATTTTGTAGCTTAAAGCAATTAACCAATCCATTAAAGGAGGTTTAAAAAGATACGACTTTCCTTGCAGTGTGGGGTGAAGCCAATTACCAGTGCGATAGATTTCTCTGGCCACTAAGGCACGAGTGCCTTCATCCCAATCTCGTAAGGGTACGTTTCCCAACGCAATGCCCCAAAGGACGAGAGCGAGTACAAAAAAAACGAAGAACCACTGTGTCTGTGTCAGTGGGCGATGGGAGGTTATCGATAATTTACTCATCTCTACATCTTGTCATCCCCAACAATGATGAAGCGATCGCTCTTTTTTTACCAGCCAGTTTTTCTATGGCAATAAACCCAAATGCCGCTGTAAGGCTTGACGCATAATATCAACTGGTGGTGCTTGTCCTACCCAAATTTCTAAAGCGGCAGCACCCTGTTGCACAAGCATTTCCAAGCCATCGATCGCGATCGCACCCTGTTGTTGTGCTTGTTGCAAAAACTGCGTCGGGTTGGGGGTGTAAATTAAGTCATAAGCGATCGCACCTGGACGTAACAGTTGCATTGCTGCTTCATCCAAAGGGGACTGCTCAACGTTAGGATG
>JBFLZA010000381.1:0-8810 GCA_040756535.1 Cyanobacteriota bacterium | reverse complement strand
ATTGCGAGGTGAAATACATGTCTAAACCGAAACAGCAACGCCGATACAATTTTGGCAGAGTTTTCTTTCCAGGTGAAGTCAAACCAGACTTAGATGAAGTACGTTTACAACCTTTGGGCGATCATGTTGGGAATGTCAGACGACTTGTAAAGCAGTGGAAAGATTTCCCCTGTGATGACTCACCCCAACGAGTTCTGAAAGCAGCAGACTTACACGATATGGGTAAACCTCAACGCTTTGCTATTCAAGTCAACACTGATACTAAGGGCAAGTTTAAGAACTATATCTACTCGTTTCGAGGGCATCGCTTTCTGGCTGAGAATGAGGACACTTGGGCACAAGCACTTGCAAGGGGTCATCATGACTTCTCTGTTGGAGAAATTACTAAAGATGCTTATCAACTTAAGAAGGATTCAGCCTATGCATCCGTCTTGAATCAGAATCCGTTGGCATACGCTGAAGAACTCTACATTCTGGAAATGTGTGATCAGATTGAGGCAGAACTAGCTTGTCGCATTCTCGGAGATGAGGAACAGGCAGAGTCTCGCACCTTTATGGATTACACTCTCTCTAAGGCAGATGACCAAACCTATCAACTCGATCCGTGGCCGTTTAAGCAAGAGAAGCTTGATTTAACTTTCAGGTATTGGTCTAAGAACCTCTCGAATGAGGAAAAGGCGAAGCTAAAGGAGCTGTCTGAGTACAATTCAGCCTCTAAAGTAGGAGATGAGTTAGATCGAATTGTAAAAACCTGGTGGCACGCTCAGGAAAATAATCCAAAGGCTAAAAAGATTTGTGTAACTCTGAAGCCTTTATCGCAGAAATATCTTGAGCCACAGGACGGTGAGACAGTCTATCAAAAGCTTGCTGGATTTTCGCCCAATCCCATGCAAGAGGAAATGTTTAGGGCGATCGCTGCAACAGAACATCCGGCTATTCTGCTAAAAGCTCCTACAGGAACGGGTAAGACAGAATCTATTCTTTTTCCTGCACTAGCCAGAGGATATCGTCTATTTTTGCCATTACCTGCCAGAAGCCTATTAGAAGACCAAAAGGAACGCATCGAAAAATATCTGATCAAGTTCTCAAATCCGGATATCTTTCCAGAGAACAAGGATCGCGAAATCTCAATGGTTGTAGATACAGGCTCCCAGATGTATAGGTGGGTCTACAAAAATGGTAAGGACATTACGGCAACCCTAAATATCAATCTTCGCCGCCACCTTTATAAAGGAGACGTTATCTTAACTACGATTGACAAGTTTCTATATCGCTACTTCTCCTTTGGTGATAAGCAAAAATCTTTCATTTTTCCACTCCGAATCAATCAACCTAAAACTTTGATTTGCTTTGATGAAGCTCACAGTTACGATGAAATTTCGTTCGCAAATTTCCAGAGCTTAGTCAAGTCACTATATGAGGCTGGGCGATCGCTCGTCTTGATGACAGCTACAATGCCTGAATTTCGTGATGAAAATCGCTCTAATAGAAATCCTTTCGACTATCTAGACTTAATCGATTATATCGATGATTCCCAACGAAAAAAAGCTGTAGAACAGTTTCAACAGCAAGTTCTAAAGCAACCGCATCTTAACCAACGAAGTTTGGAGTGGTTAAGTGAAATCAAGCGTGACCCCAATGTACCTGAAGATTTCCAAACTGAATTTGCTCAAATTATTCTTAAGGAATGGAAAGCAAAGCCTAATCACAGAATCCTAGCCGTTGTGGAAACTGTCAGAGATGCAGTAGCTATCTACCAGCAGCTAAAAGAGGAATTAGGCTCAAACCAGGATAGTGAAGGTCAATTTTTATTCCTGTATCATGGTCGAATTTCTGATGTACCAAAGGAATCGGAATTTTCTCGAACCAACATCTATAAAAAGATTAAACAACGAGATGGTGATGAAAAACCCTATATTCTCGTTACCACGAGCGCAATCGAAGTTGGTTGTGACCTGAACGCTAAAGTTTTGATTTCTCAGATTTGTCCTCCTGAAAACTTGATTCAGAGAGTCGGACGATGTAACCGCAAAGGTAATGTGCCGGATGCAGGGGTGATTGTAGTAGGCGATCGCATCCCTGAATTTGCCAACACACTGAATGAGGCTGGATGGCATGACTATCAACAGGTTTTGCAGTCTTTGACAGAGTTTGATGCTCAAAAAATTGGCAAGTGCATCAGGCGATCGCAGCACATTGATGATTATCGAGTCGTCGAGCTGTTCTCAATGCTGCATGACTATGTTTATAGTGCTGATCTAACCTGTCAGCCAACCCATGAAAAAGGTTTAGTCGTTACTCGCAGTTGGACACCATCAGCAACGTTAGTGTTTGACGATGGTAAATATGCCAATGAAATCTCGAAAATGCCACAAATCACTATTCCTCTTGATCGCCTAGTCCTCAAAAAGGATAAAAATACCAAGGAGACTCTTAATCAATATGCAGAAACTCATGCGTATGAGCGTTACTACGATCAAGAGCAAACACGTTGGAACACACGAAACTTACGCGGTGGTTGCGCCTATCAGAAAGATATCATCATCAAAGTTGGGCCTTATAGCGATGGTGCAATGCATGATGTAGGTCTGCACTATTCATACGATCCAGAACTCGGTTTCAAAGATTTGCCAGGTGTTTTTAACAGATGGAGAGCGACTGGGTTTGATGAAAAGTTGAGATATGAACCTAAAGACGGCAGAGGCGCAACTTTGACTTACACAAAAGCCTTGAACACAGAAACAACATCAGGAGGGTAGGAAAATGCCCCATAGCTTAGTTCTCAACCTTCTCCCCCAGTCCCCTATTCCCCCGCAATTCCTAACAGGGAGGCATCTACACGCCCTCTTTCTCTCCCTCGTCAGTTCCGTCGATCGCAAATTGGGTGACTACCTCCATGAACCCAAGTCTGACAAAGCGTTCACACTCAGCCCTTTGCAAGTTGTCAGGAGTCACAAGTCAGTAGGGGCATCCCTTGTGAATACCCAAAGCCGGCACAAGTCCCGCCCGTACAGCAGTCAGAATCCTACTCTGCAATGGGAACATTCTCAAGCTATCCCAACAGGTACTCCTTGTTGGTGGCGGATTTCCTTATTGGATGACGCCTTATTTGGCCAGTTAACTCAACTCTGGCTGAACCTCAATCCTGAACATCCCTGGCATCTCGGCCCTGCTGATTTGCATATTACTAGTATCCTAGGGACTCCTCAGTCTACTCAACCTTGGGCGAATGCGATTTCTTATGCTCAATTGTATGAACAAGCTAAGGAGAGTCAACGCCAAATTGAGTTTTCCTTTTGCACACCCACTGCTTTTCGCCAAAGTAACTATGACTGTGCCTTGCCCACGCGAGATTTAGTGTTTAATAGTTTGATTAATCGCTGGAATCAATACAGTGGCATTGAACTGTCCAAAACGTTAATTGAGCCTATCTTTCCCAGTTTTTTTGAAATTCGCACAGAAATTGTTGCTGATTCTCGTAGCAAGTTTATCGGTTGTGTTGGGGCGATGCATTTTCGGATTTTGGGTGATGTTTCACCCCTTGTGATTCAGCAAATTAACGCTTTAGCTGATTTTGCTCTCTATAGCGGTGTTGGACGTAAAACAACGATGGGTATGGGGATGGTACGGCGGTTAAGTACCCAGAATGGCTAGATCAAAAGGTATTTTCCCTATTGCAAAAGGAGGCTAAGTAGCTCAATCTTGCTTCCCCCCTTGTTAAGGGGGGACTGAGGGGGGATCTAACCGAATTGAACTCTAATCTCGATCCCCCCAACCCCCCTTAAAAAGGGGGGCTAATTCAACTTTCACTTACTTGCATCTATGAACGAAACTGACTATATTCCTATCGCTGCACTCAACCAATATTCTTACTGTCCTCATCGCTGCTGGCGGATGTTTTGTGCAGGGGAATTTACTGATAATCAGTACACCATTGAAGGGACTAGTTTACACGATCGCGTCCACACTCTCGGAGAAGGACACCGGGAAGAAACCCGGCAAGTTCGAGCGATTTGGCTCAAATCGGAGCGTTATCAGTTGATTGGTAAATCGGATTTAATTGAATCGGAATCTGGACAACTGTATCCGGTGGAATACAAACGCGGCCGTCGGGGGGAGTGGGATAATGATGAGTTGCAAGTTTGCGCCCAAGCGCTGTGTCTTGAAGAGATGAGTGGGCAAACGATTAATCAAGGCTATCTCTACTACGCCCATTCTCATCAACGGCAATCGGTGGAGATTTCCCAGGAGTTGCGAGAAGATGCGATCGCAACCATTCAAGCTGTCTCTACTTTACTGCAAACAGGGCAGGTGCCTAAGGCGGTTTATACAAAGCGCTGCAAGGGTTGTAGTTTGTATTCGCAATGTTTGCCTCAAGGGGTTGATAAGGTGGGACGCTATCGGGAAGCGGATTAGATTTTGGATGACTTCAAATTTTACACCATTGCTTGTAGGGGCGGGTTTGGTGTTGTTGCAGACGATTAGGTGTGTGGAATTGCCGATTAAACCCGCCCTTACTGATATGTGTAGGCTAATCAAAAAAGGAGTGACAATGGGAACAATTTATGTTATCCACGAGGATGCATTTATCGGTAAAACGGATGAACGACTTAATGTTAAAGCGGACAAGAAAACATTGTTGGATGTGCCGTTTATCAAAGTCGATGGCATCGTCGTTTTGGGACGCGCTACGGTTTCTCCGGCTGTTGTTTCGGAGTTGCTGGAACGGCATATTCCTTTGAGTTTTATCAAGGCAACGGGTAAATATTTAGGACGATTAGAACCGGAAATGACGAAGAATATTTTTGTGAGAAAGGCGCAGTGGCAAGCGGCTGGGGAAACGGAGCAAGCAGTGCATGTGGTGCGGGGTTTTGTGCGGGGGAAGTTGAAGAATTATCGCTCGATTCTTAATCGAAATCAGCGCAAATATCCAGAACTTGATTGGCAAGCTTCAATTGATAGAGTGCAAAATGCGATCGCTCCGATTGATAAAACAAACTCGATTAATTCGTTGCGAGGCTTGGAAGGGGCCGGGAGTGCAGCATATTTTGGCGCGTTTAATCAGTTAATTCGGGTGGAGGAGTTTAGTTTTGAAGCCAGACGCCGCCGCCCTCCAACTGATCCAGTGAATGCGCTGCTGAGTTTTGGCTATTCGTTACTGCGTCATGATGTTCAGAGTGCGGTGAATATCGTCGGGTTTGACCCATATTTAGGATATCTCCACGTTCAGCATTATGGTCGTCCGGGTTTGGCGCTGGATTTGATGGAAGAGTTTCGTCCTTTGGTGGTGGATTCGATGGTTTTGAGTGCGATAAATCAGCGGATTCTCAAGCCTACTGATTTTACTAGCGAACCGTTGAGTAATGCGGTGATGCTGTCTCCTGAAGGACGGCGAGAGTTTTTGAGGCAGTATGAATTGAAGAAGCAGTCGGAGTTTAAGCATCCGGTGTTGGGGCGCAAATGTAAGTATCAGGAGGCGTTTGAGATTCAGGCGCGTCTGTTGGCGAAGTATTTGATGGGCGAAATTGATAAGTATCCTCCGTTGGTAGTCTACTAAGTTATGTATGTAGTGGTGTCTTATGATGTTCCGGAGGATAAGCGCCGGACTAAAATCCACAAAATCCTCAAGTCTTATGGGCAGTGGATGCAGTACAGTGTGTTTGAGTGCAGTGTGACGGATACGCAGTATGCTAAGTTGCGATCGCGTTTGAGTAAGGTGATTAAGCCTGATCAGGATAGTATCCGTTTTTATTTCCTTTGTCAGTGTTGTCAGGGGAAGGTTGAGCGGATTGGGGGTGAGCAGTTGCGGGATGATTCGATTTTCTTTGCCTAAATCCGACACCCTGTAGGTGTTTTTCTGGAGGGGTGAATTTTTGGGGCTGCATTCCTTATTCCACAAGGGTTTGCAGCCCTTTCCCAAAGTTGGAGGGTGTCGGATTTGCTGTACAGCTTGCTAGATAAGGGTTTTAGCGTTTTTTTTTAGAGGGGTCTTGCCACACCCAAGGGCGGAAATGATATATTTAGTGGAGACTGTCAGATTTGAACCTCGAAAACTAAATACAGTATGCTCTCTGGATGCCTGCGGTTGAAATTCCACTTAATCCCTATCAGGGATTGAAACAAAATCACGTAAATCAAACCTCTTTAGGAGGAAGAGTTGAAATTCCACTTAATCCCTATCAGGGATTGAAACAGATTGAAAGTTAGGAGCAACGCAAAATAAATCCAGAGTTGAAATTCCACTTAATCCCTATCAGGGATTGAAACATGGCATTTTTGCCAAGCTGTACAAGGAGAATTGGAGTTGAAATTCCACTTAATCCCTATCAGGGATTGAAACGTCTTCTAATCCAAGGCATTCAGGCAGCACTCCAAGTTGAAATTCCACTTAATCCCTATCAGGGATTGAAACATTGCTCAAACTTCCTCTGACACCCAAGAGCTAGACCTAGTTGAAATTCCACTTAATCCCTATCAGGGATTGAAACTTTTGCCAGCGGTCGAAGGTACAAGTAGCAGCCGCCATGAGTTGAAATTCCACTTAATCCCTATCAGGGATTGAAACAAAACAGTGAGCGAAGTTAATTCCGCTGGTGCCGATGGTTGAAATTCCACTTAATCCCTATCAGGGATTGAAACAAGAACCTCCTAGCGGCTTAAGCCCCATTGGTAACGGGTTGAAATTCCACTTAATCCCTATCAGGGATTGAAACATCTAAACGTTTTTGCCAAAGGTTTCGGGCGGTGGGTTGAAATTCCACTTAATCCCTATCAGGGATTGAAACAATAGAGCGGCTTGACCTTAAAAGTTTGCCTAATTGTTGAAATTCCACTTAATCCCTATCAGGGATTGAAACGGCTGAATTGACTCTTGAATAGCTTTATTTTTGGCAGTTGAAATTCCACTTAATCCCTATCAGGGATTGAAACATTGATGACGGCAAGGAAGCGATTACCAACAATCGTTGAAATTCCACTTAATCCCTATCAGGGATTGAAACAAACTGAGTCTGTCCCTCAATGGGTTCCTTCTTGTTGAAATTCCACTTAATCCCTATCAGGGATTGAAACTCAACCAGAACCCCTTAAGTATAAAACTGGACTGGTAAGTTGAAATTCCACTTAATCCCTATCAGGGATTGAAACGTCTGCGAGTAGTTCCGTCGCGGCTCTTAACTCCGATGGGTTGAAATTCCACTTAATCCCTATCAGGGATTGAAACAACAGCCCCACCCACAAGGGGATGGGGCTTGTAGTTGAAATTCCACTTAATCCCTATCAGGGATTGAAACTTGCGTATTTGCTACGGTAAAGGGTCCCAGCGCGGCCTCTAAAGTTGAAATTCCACTTAATCCCTATCAGGGATTGAAACTTGGTTATACATGGAACCGTGGACGGGGGTTTGTATAAGTTGAAATTCCACTTAATCCCTATCAGGGATTGAAACATCAAATGACGTACCGCATCTACAAGCACAGTACGTTGAAATTCCACTTAATCCCTATCAGGGATTGAAACTAATAGCGATCGCATGGGCAAAAAACTTAAGCAGGTAATGTTGAAATTCCACTTAATCCCTATCAGGGATTGAAACCTAGCACACCTTGAGCTTGCCGTTGCTGCCTCCAGTTGAAATTCCACTTAATCCCTATCAGGGATTGAAACGAGCTGCTACAGAGTCGAGGTGTCTCCCTCGTGGTTGAAATTCCACTTAATCCCTATCAGGGATTGAAACGTAACACCGCAATCGATAGCCGCAATCGAAATGCGTTGAAATTCCACTTAATCCCTATCAGGGATTGAAACGGTAGCTTCCGCCTTTACGTGGTTGCGGGGTACTTTCTTGGGTTGAAATTCCACTTAATCCCTATCAGGGATTGAAACGGCAAACATCTGGGACGCCAGATCCAATGAGTCAGGTTGAAATTCCACTTAATCCCTATCAGGGATTGAAACGAAGCCTCTAGCCTTAGCAGAAGAGTATTTTTCCCAGTTGAAATTCCACTTAATCCCTATCAGGGATTGAAACTGGCGCAAAAAATTCACAAAGGGGCAAACGAAGTGGTTGAAATTCCACTTAATCCCTATCAGGGATTGAAACTAGTTGGACTGGGACAAGAACCCTATCGCCGTTCTGTTGAAATTCCACTTAATCCCTATCAGGGATTGAAACTCAAAGGTGTCTGCGTTCACGGTCTGGGCTGGTGGTTGAAATTCCACTTAATCCCTATCAGGGATTGAAACGGCAAACGGACTGCCATTAGTCCAACCATCACTAGTTGAAATTCCACTTAATCCCTATCAGGGATTGAAACTCAATTCGAGCAAGAGAAGCATTGATTGCTTCAAGTTGAAATTCCACTTAATCCCTATCAGGGATTGAAACTCAGCCTATGCCCTAATTTGAATTTCTCAGGAATTAAGAAAGTTGAAATTCCACTTAATCCCTATCAGGGATTGAAACAGCTCTATCTTTACAACCATTACGGCTCTAAGGTTGAAATTCCACTTAATCCCTATCAGGGATTGAAACCCAGTCCAGCTAAACGAAAAAGGAGAAAAGGCAAATGGGTTGAAATTCCACTTAATCCCTATCAGGGATTGAAACAATCAAGATAGCCCGTTGCCGTCCCTGGTGGACACATGAAGTTGAAATTCCACTTAATCCCTATCAGGGATTGAAACGGGGCAATGTTTGCAGGACACCTTCCCAACGCAGCAGGTTGAAATTCCACTTAATCCCTATCAGGGATTGAAACAGGGCGAAATGGGGCTAAGCCAATGCCAACATCAGGCGTTGAAATTCCACT
>JBFLZA010000380.1:0-8855 GCA_040756535.1 Cyanobacteriota bacterium | reverse complement strand
GAATCGTACCGCTGGTAATCCTTTGGGTTGTACAAAACCTTGAAACTAAAAGGAATATCTAACTCATTCAGCTGTTGCGTTAGACTACCCATCACTGCCACAGTACCTTCAGGAGTGACATTGAAGTAGATTCGCACCGTCACCGACTTACTCTGGGAATCCCCAAAACGATTTATTCCTACATCGCCCACTGCCATATAAAAACCATTTTGCACTAGATTTTTCGGCATCCGGACAGCCACATAATCACCCACCATAGCTGCCATCTCCGACTGTTGAAGATGCTTATCCCGTTCAATATGCAACTTCAAGCCGCCCTTCGTCACAACTAAAGTACCATCAGTTTCTTCCCTGAGAACAGACCAACCAGGGTCAAAATAGCCTTTTCCACAATTACTTTCATGTAATTGCTCATAAAATCCTATATCTACCCCTAAGACAGTATTATTCTCCAAATCTAGGGGCAAATTATTTCCCTCCCCATCCAATGCCAACGCACTTCGCATAGAACCGTTGTAATAGATACCGTAGAGAAAACTTCGTAGTTGCAGACTCAGATATTTTTGCTGTATTTGTTCAGGTAGTTTCTGAAAACGGCTAACTACTTCAGTTTGTAGCTCAAATGGTTTATAATCTGGATGGCGAATGGAGAAATCAGACTGGATTTTAACCTTGTGTGCAATCTCTTCCAGAACATCCAGTAATCGCATATTTACACCAGCTTTTAGCTGATATTCAGTATAATTAGCTAATTGCATAATAATTGAGTAGCCACTAAATAGCTTGAACAGCAGAAGTGTTTTTTTGAATTAATTCAGTAGCAGTAATACCAAAAATCGTTGGCATTGATTGTTCTGGACGGCACAACAATGTTTTAGCAACCTGAAGCATAGCAATCCCCATATTGTCAAAAGATTTTTGATACTGAATCATTGCCTGAATCTGTTGAATTAAAGCAAAACCCGCAAATTGCACTACCCGCTTTAAGAAATCAGAGCGGTGTTCTAAAATGTCTGGAAATGTGTGCAAATAACTTTGGATTAATGTAGCAATTGAAGGCTGTAGCTTTTCCAAGGGCGTTATCGCTAAACGCAGAGATTCCTCAATACTCAAAGACTTACTGATAACCAAGCTACCTAGCCAAATTTGTACGTAACTACCGATGACCGTTCCTAAATCAAAAGCAGGGTCTCCCCAAGCAGAGCGTTCCCAATCAATCAACCGTACAATACTGTTACCAGGTCGCGCCCAGTCTTTATGCAGGAGGATATTATTTAGCTTCAAGTCATTGTGGGTCACACAAGAGGGAGCAAAAGTACTACTCAGTTCGGCTATGGCTTGCCCCAAGCTATCATACCGCTGATACAGGGCAAAAAACTTCAACCCATCAACAGGTACCACACCAAAAATTTCCGGTCTTATCCGTTCCAACCCCCGAATCAAATTTATCCCTTGAATATCTGTTGAATTTTCTGTTTTTTGAAAGAATAATTTTGGGTAGTATTGACACTGAAAAGTACCACAATGGATAGTTGCTAATAGAGTACCAATTGCAGAAGCAGTTTCACAAGGAAAGCTCTTCTCATTTGTGTAGAAATCCATTAAATCCTGATAATCATCTAGGTAATTGAAAACAAGAATAGAATTCTCACTATCAAAATGCAGCACCTCTGGCAAAAATAGACGAAGATGATTCAATTCGGGAAATTCCTGTAATAATTTTTGAATTCGCCATTCTCCCAAAAACTCGCCAACTGCTTTCCCTTCCTGATTATGTCGCTCCTGCTTAACCAGGAGTTTTCTACTGTCTGAAAAGGTAACTAATAAGTTGAAGTTCTTGGCTGCAATTGGTTCTATCTTAATAAGCCGTTGTTCTGAGCTTTCGCATAAATCATTATCTTCTAAATAATCAAGACAATTTTGAGAGTTTAAGATAATTTTCATGATTAATCAAAGCATCACTATATTTTTAACGATATAGGTATTAAAAGAATGTATTTTACCAATTCTAGGCGTGAAGCAAGTTATTTAACCAAATTTCCTCAAATTTTCTTAGACCTAACTAAAACCTTTTTGTCTCCAAATTAGTCTAGCGCTCTTCTGTAAAACTGGGCGATCGCAAAGGCTCAAACTCTGATGTGGCGGGAGTTTTCCCTCTGGGGCTGCGTTTTTGAGTTTCTATCAAAAACTTACCGCTAAAACCCTTGATTAGGAGGGCTTTTAGAGTTTAGCTTTTAGCGTCATTTTCTGAGACTGACAGAAGAGTGTTAGGCAAAGTCTGACCAACTTCTAACGAAATAATAAGGGTTTGAAACGTGTTACTTAAACACTACAAGGTTCTGTTTTAGGCAAAGTCTTCTATGTGGCACTAGCTAACACCTTGGTTGCTTTTCCCCCAAGTTGAGCCTGCGTAGGCAGGCTTTGTTGGTATAGCCTCAGGCTTCAACCTGTAGGCGTCACTTTTTATCTATAGTCCTTAGCGTTTGCAGTCCGAACCGTACAAAGTCTTCTGGGAGCCGTCTGGCAAATAGCGCACACACGATTCATTAGGTTGTCTCCAGTTGGTGATTACTGTGCTAGTCACCAACACTCCCACCATACCCACTCCAACAGCGATCGCAAATCGTTTCCTTCTAGAAAAGATGCGGTAACTTTTACGGACAACATTTAGAGCAGAGTGAGGCACCCGTACCCGCAACGGAGACAACACAGGCAGGTACAGTAAGTAATAGGCTTTCTTCAGATTATTCCACTTATTACAGGTCTCCTCATGCAGGAAGTCTGAGATATCAACAACCAATCCCCTGCCTGAATGCATCATTACATTGCGACCATGAATGTCATGGGGGTAAAGTCCACGTCCACGAGCATACTCTAGAGCTTGGTCGATATCCCGAATAACCTGCTCCGGAATCGGCACTCCCTGCTGAATGCAGTCATAGAGAGTTATTCCATATAGCCGCTTCAAGATTAAGAAGTTATCTGAGGCATAGAAACATTCAGAAAAAGCTGGATGAGAACCCAAGCGGCGGTAAACCTTCACCTCCTCCTCAAAGCCTGGACGACCGGGCGCGTAAATCTTCACCACCAAACTCGGATGGTCAGGATGATAAACTACTGCTGCATAGTTCCCCGTCCCGATGAGCTGCCAAGGAGTAGGAAGATAGTGAACGACTACCGGGTCGTGAGGTGCAATGCTCTCGATCCGGAGGTTGGGTAATAACTCAGCGCGGACGCTCTCGATTAGCCGAGAAAGCTGCGATTCTTCTTTACTGAGAGAAACAGTGTAAGCCAAGGTAGTAGCAGAGTTAAGGTGAGTTGGATCAAGAGTGCGATCGCTCCCTCCGATCAAACTACACGATTCCTCTAGGTCGTAACCAATAAGGAATGTTGATAGCGTATCAACTGTCAATGAAGATTCTTCCTGATGATCGCCGCCTTTAGACGGAAATTCCGGCTTGCCCATAACCATAACTGAATAGCTTGTACAACAGGCATGAGGTATTGAAGTAGCTTCACGCCTAGGACAGGATTTTCCGAACGCCAACATCAAAACCTCTTTCGACGATTTAAGCAGTTAAGGGGGACACATGAGGAGATTCTTGGAAAAAAAACCTGGATTTAGCAAAAATTGGGTGATGGTTGGTTTTAGGAGAAGCACTCTTCTGGGTACACAGTTCATGATTAACTAACTTCCATCTCAAAAAAAGCAGTGATAAGTGTTTTGGGGTCTGAAGAGATAGCTGATTTTTCCCGCGAGAACTAACGCTTACAAACAACCCTGAACCCTGAAACAATCCAAACTTTTACCTCCTCTGACAGTCGGTACAGGCAATTCTTTTGTAGCTTTGTTTCTTAGCCTAATGTTTTGTAGACAATCAGGAGCCAGATTTTAAACTTTTCCTACATCCTCTAAAGAATTGTATTGGTTTAAAGACTCATGCTTTTTCATATTTGTATACTTCATCCTGTTCCTATAATTTAATTTGCCCAAGGCACAAGGAGGTGCCAAAATGGTTCACACTTATGAGGTATTGGTAGATATCAAGGAATTCGCTGACTTGAACAATACCTGTCAAAGCGAGACAACACGGTATGAAATCGACGCTGAGTCAATCCAAATAGCCAGCGGGAGGGCACGAATCCAGGCTAAAAGTGACCATCCAAAAGGGACTGAATATGATGCTAGGGTAACCAGGTTACTGCGATAAAGCTCTCACGGCAGGAGACGGGAGCGATCGCACCTGTTATGATTCATCTCAAGATTCAACCAAAAATTCAACTTTTTTACATCTATCTCGGTTCAATCGCAACATTATCCGCTCCAGCTTGATTCTTGCTCACTCTTTGAAGTGAGACTCCTATGCGCGAGGGCGCACAACGCAAATCTGCAAAGAACTCTCTGCGCCCCCGTGTTCTTAGTTCTGTCTCCCCAGAGGTTGCTGGGGAGTAATAGCCGCAAATAGCGAAGAGTAATCTGCATCAGCTAAACCTAACTGTTGCGCCTTTTCCAAAACTTGGCGAACTCCCTCCAAACTACTGATATTGAGATTAATCTCTTGAGCTTCTGAGAGAAAAAGGCTAGTGTCTTTCAGCAGGTGCTTTGTGGGGAAATTGGGGTCAGCATAGTTACCCTCCAGCATCCGCTGCAACTTCTTATCAAAGGTGGGAGCATACAAAGCACTCTCCCGTAAGATTTGCATAAACTGCTCTACCTCAACCCCTTGTTGCTGGATAAAGCCGAGACTCAGACCAAATGCTGTAGTTAAAGAAGCAATGAGTTGATTTAGAGCCAATTTCATAGCGGCTGCCGTACCAACAGGGCCAATCAGCATGGGTTCTGAACCAAAATGTTTGAGAAATTCAGACCATTGTTGAAATTGCTCTGGCGTTGCCCCCACCATGACTTGAAGTGTACCCGACTCCGCTTGGGGGATGCTGCCCAGAACGGGTGCTTCTAGATATTCACCCCCAGAGGTAACAACAGCATCATGAATTTCTCGACTCTCTGACGGCGCGATTGTACTCATCTGGATGACTGTACGACCCGCTAACTGTTGCCGAGAGGCTTCAGACAACAGCACTTCTCGAATAGCGACAGCATTAGTGAGCATCAAAATCACACAATCGGATGCTGCGATCGCGTTTTCTGGTGAGTCTACAATTTGGACTCCTGACGCCCGCAACGATTCTAGTTTCGATGGGGTACGATTGTACGCCACAACCGACAACCCAGCGCTCAATAGTCGCTGAGCCATTGGCTGTCCCATCAGTCCAGTTCCGATAACTCCTACCTTGACCATTATTCTGATTTAATTTTTAATGTTCAAAATGAACTTATCAAAGTTCTTTTAACAATTGGAAGCAGCGAAGAATTTCGAGAAAATCAAGATTAAGCGCGATCGCAAAGTCTTAATCTCCTGTCCGATTGCTGAATACAACTTTTAAAAAATTTATCTTCTTCCTTTAGAAAGAAGAATTGTATTAAATTCTAGAGTTATAATACTAGACCAAATTGTCAGTTGCTCCGCCCTCATAAAGCGGGGCTTTCGTCTGTGTGCCATTGAATTACTCGGAATAATATCAAGTCCGTCTAAATTACCCCTAATAAAAACTCTCCGCGTCTGGAGCGTCAGTCCTAACTGTGGGTATTCAAGCGGACATAATACAGTCTTTGGTAGTCTTGCCATGAGTAATGTCATAATTGAGCCGTTCTAGCTTATATGACGAATTTTCTATGATCAAGGCTTTTGCTGCTCGGTTTAGCTTTACTCTGCTCGTTCCTACAATAGTCTTGACAGTCAGCTTAACAACGGCGGCAGCAAGAGCGCAAAACCAACTGTACAATCCGCTTCCGATTCCTGCCAATGGTGAAGTCTCTGACACTCTCACCGAAAAGGATATTCCCACCGGTCAAGGAGGCTTTGCTCGCGACTATGCAATCAGTTTAAATGCTGGTGACCAAGTCGCCGTTGACTTATCTTCGGAAAGCTTTGACACCGTTGTCACTCTCTTAGCAACAGACGGTTCAACCGTCGGAGAAAATGATGATGGGCCCGACGGTACAACCAACTCGCTTTTATTCACTCGAATTGCCGAGGCGGGACGGTACACGATTCGGGTGCGTGCGTTTGGAGAAACGAGTGGTGGCCCTTTTAAACTGAAGGTAACGCGGCTGCGACCAATCGAGTCATCTAGGGGACGAGAGTAGTCAGGAGGCACAGAAATAGTGCTTCTGTCCATTCCACAACCGCCCCATAGGTGTCTCCCGTATGTCCCCCCAACTGTTTGTGAAACCAAGCTCCCGTTAAAAGCGCGATCGCACTGCCCCCTACTGCCATCACCAAGGCAACCCAGCCGCTACCTTTGTCTAGGAACCAGGGTATTCCACATAAACCCAACAGCAGTACCAATCCCAACACGATATCGTGGGGGATACGAATAGCCTCTTTGTGAAACGCTCCCTTGCCCGTAGGTTTGAGATAAGGATAAAACGCGATCGCCACCACCTGTCCCCAGCGTCCCCAGCCTGCTGCCGTCATCAAAGCTAATCCTCGATCAACTTCCATATCTGTCAAGGCAGCCGTTTTTAAGAGCAATATAGCTACAGCAGCCATTGCCCCAAAAGCACCTGTAGCACTATCCGTCATCACTTCTAGACGACGCTGCGGCTCTTGAACTGCTAAACCATCTGCTGTGTCCATCGCACCATCCAAATGCAGTCCTCCAGTCAGGGCAATCCAAATCGCGACGATTCCAGCACTCCGGGTCAAAATTGGCACTCCTAACTGCTGCAAACCCGAGTCTGTAAGTCTCAGGATTACGCCAATGAGTAATCCGATGATGGGTGCCCAACGAGCAATGCCCCGAAACTCCAGCCTCCAGTTACCTGGAAGTGGAATGCTAGTATAAAAGGTAACGGCACCGAGCAGAGAACTCCAAGATCGAAATCCCCATTGCGCTAATTGTCCAAATGTAAATCGCTTCATCGGGGACTTCCAGCAAGAAATTAAGACAATTGTCGTAGTAGCAACGCCAGAATCTTGGGATAGTATTGTCTCATACCCTACTGCATGAGCAACGAGTCTCCTCCCTGTACAACCACAGTTTCCATCGTAAGATCCGCTTGTCTGCTATCTTGCCTGCTTCTAGATTGTCTCTAGCCCCACGGTCTTGACCTGGGTAGCGAGGATGATCTAAGCTCTTGGTTTACCCTTGTAAGGTCTGCAACATTGCGGTTATCTTAACCCATTCCATGGCACTGTCAGCCCTGTTTGCATCTTAGGCTTTTACCCATGAGTTACTCTCAACCTCCGCACCAGCTTCCAGCTCCCTGCATCATTGACACGGGCATCATCATCAACAAGCAAGACATGGGACGCCTGCTCACCGATTTAACACGCGTGCGCTACATCCATACTCTGGATGGCAAGCTCCAAAATGAAGGTGAAGGGTGTGTTCTGGAAGTCTTTTCCGAGCCTCACCGTGCCACTTTGATAGCTAACCATACTCTCTATCTCAATGTCCAGAGTTTTGATTACTTGCAGTTGAGCCAGTCTCAAACTCAAGAAACTTACTTTGACTTGGTTCAAGATAATCGTCAGCTACGGCTCATTCCCCTGTCTAACCCTTTGCAGGAGCAGGCAACACAGCAATTTAATGTGGATGCCCTCGAAGCAATGGTAACGCAGGTTCTAAGCGCTAAGTGGGATGTACAACTTGACGATGAGGGGGAATGCCCGTTTTAAGTTGAAGGTGAGAAGGCTTTAAAGTTAGTAAGTTGTAAGGTAAGTAGATTGAGGGTTGGTAGCTTGTTCCAACTTTCAACGTTTAACTCGCCAACTTCCAACTCTTCTGACCATTGATACAAATTTAATCAACGACGTTGGAGCAACAAAAAATTAATTTTTCCTTTCAATGTCAGGCGTCCTGTAGCCAAACAAAAGCGCGGGCTGGTATCTTTGTTACCCCTCATGGCTTAGTTGAGACGCCTAGATTCATGCCAGTAGGGACTTTGGCAACAGTCAAAGGTCTAACCCCAGCACAGCTAGAGACGGCTGGGGCGCAAATGGTTCTAGCGAATACTTATCATCTCCACCTACAACCCGGAGAGGGAATCATTGAGCAAGCCGGTGGATTACATCGGTTCATGGGTTGGAAAGGGCCCATGCTCACGGATTCTGGCGGCTTCCAAGTCTTTAGTTTGAGTAATCTACGCAAAATTGCTGAAGAGGGTGTAACATTTCGCTCCCCTCGTGATGGAAGAATTATCCATTTGACGCCAGAGCGCTCAATTGAGATTCAGAATACTTTGGGGGCTGATGTGATCATGGCATTTGATGAGTGCCCCCCTTATCCAGCCGAACGCTCAGTCGTTGAAGCAGCTGTTGAGCGTACCTACCGCTGGCTCAAACGCTGTATGGAAGCCCATAAACGTCCTCAAGAGCAAGCGCTGTTTGGCATTATTCAAGGCGGCGTTTATCCCGATTTGCGCCGTGAAGCAGCTAAAGCTTTAGTGTCATTAGATTTACCCGGTTATGCCATTGGTGGCGTCAGTGTCGGGGAACCCGTCGAACTGATGCACGAAGTGGTTGAAGCTACCGCCCCTTATTTACCTGCCGATAAGCTGCGTTATGTGATGGGGGTGGGTACTTATCGAGAAATGGCGCGAGCGATCGCAGTCGGCATAGATGTATTTGATTGCGTAATTCCCACCCGCGTGGGGCGTCATGGTGCGGCTTTAGTGCAGGGAGAACGCTGGAATTTGAAAAATGCTCGATTTCGGGAAGATTTCACACCTCTAGACACCAGTTGCCCTTGCTATTGTTGCCAGAACTTTAGCCGCGCTTACCTCA
>JBFLZA010000379.1:0-8906 GCA_040756535.1 Cyanobacteriota bacterium | reverse complement strand
CGATCGCGTTTCATTTGCCCGCGATCGACTTCATCATTCTACTTAGGGCCAACAGTGCCTTGTCTAGCAGTTGTTGAAAACGCGGCAAAGGGATACTCGATCAAGACTGGCCCTTCAGGTACAAAGCGCGACTTGCAATTTGCCTTTTGACCTAGTCCTTTAAGGGAACCAATGGGAATTGGAGTTTTGAGCTTTTCCAGTTCCTGTATTTCCCAGTAAACTGCCCAAACAGGTCTCTCACTAGCAGCCGCTTGAGGACGAAAGTGAGATTTGCCCGGATAGCGGCCATTGCGAGAGGGAAGGTGCCCAATATAACGGGCACGCCACCAGACTTCTGTATTTAATGGCTGATCTCCCTCGGCATCAGAAGCATAGATCAACACTTCGACCGCTCGATCTTTGCGTAGTTCATCAGCTTTTCGTAAGATTTCAAAGGCCATGCTGCCAAAAGCAACTTTGGGCAATCCTTCCGTGTTAATCTCTTCTGAGTTTAATTGAGCAGCGATCGCTTCTAATCCAGAAATCAAATGGCTTTCTGGAACAGGAGCAAGAATCGCAAATTTACGTGTGATCTCCATTCAAGAATCTTCTAAGCTTCCTTAAGCATTCTAGGCTGCTCTTGACCCAGATCAGTACTTGATTCGCAACGCACCATCTGATTTTGGCGGCAAAAGTGCTATAACCCTACTCTGTATCGGCTAGTCCTATAGGGGCTTGGATCAACTTCTTGCATAAGTGGCAGGAGTTCTAGAGATAAGTCCTAGTACAACACCCTGACAATTGAATGAAAACAAGAGGTCTAATCTCGTACTGTTAAGTTTCTCTATTACAACCATCGATATTACTCATGGGATGAGTCCTGTTAATTAACTAATCTCTAGTAAATATAAATACCTGTAGTCTATGAATCCTTCATTCCATCGCGAAGGTCAGCGATCGCATAGTTGGATATCTCATTCATCATTCAAGCCTATGAAATTGCGTTTCCTCCCTAGACGTTGGTGGCGATCACTCCGGTATTGTTGTTTAATCTTGCTGGGATTATTCCTGACGGTATTGATGGCCGGCAATCCCACCTCTGCAATCGCACAAAACGTGATGCCAGATGCGATCATACAAAGCGCAGTGCCAGATGCGATCGAACCAAGCGCAGTGCCAGATGTGATCGAACAAAAACCCTTGGCGGAAATTCGCGGGGTTTGGATGACGGAAAATGACCATGACATCCTGAGAGATCGCCCCAAATTGCAAGAGGCTGTGAGTCAACTGGCACGGTTGAACCTCAACACCATCTATCCTGTGGTGTGGAACTCTGGCTACGTACTGTATCCGAGTGCCGTAGCCCAACGGGCTGACATCCAACCCTTTATTCGCAAAGGCTTACAGGGACAAGATATTCTTGCTGATCTCATTGCCCAATCTCATCGCCAAGGCTTGCTTGTCATTCCCTGGTTTGAGTTCGGTTTCATGGCACCCCCAACCTCAGAACTCGCATTAAATCATCCGGAGTGGCTGACGCAACGGCGAGATGGTAACCAAACTTGGATTAGTGCGGCGGGTGAGGTGGTGTGGCTCAATCCCTTCCTACCAGAGGTGCAGCAGTTTATCACCGATTTGGTGCTAGAAGTTGTCACCCAATATGATGCCGATGGTATTCAGTTTGACGATCACACCAGTTTGCCCAATGAATTTGGCTACGATCGCTACACCCTTGCCCTGTACCAACAGGAAACTGGGAAGAATGCGCCTGCCAATCCTAAAGATGCCGAATGGGTGCGTTGGCGAGCGGATAAAATCACAGCGTTCATGGCACAACTCAACCAGGCAGTAAAACAGAGAAAGCCCAATGCGATTTTCTCCGTTTCCCCGAATCCCTACGTCACGGCTTACAATACTTACCTGCAAGACTGGGTAACTTGGGTGCGGCAGGGGATTGTAGACGAGCTAATTGTGCAAGTGTATCGTCCCGATTTGCAAAGTTTTATCGACCAAATTACTCGCCCCGAAATTCAAGAAGCGCAACAAAAGATTCCCACTGGAGTTGGTGTCCTGACCGGCTTGAGAAATAAGCCAGTTCCCATGCCACTGATTCAGTCTAAGGTACGAGTCGCCCGCGATCGCGGCTTGGGGGTATCGTTTTTCTATTATGAAAGTCTTTGGGACGAGGCACCCGAACCCATCACAGAGCGGCAATCGAATTTTCAAGCTCTCTTCAACTTACCCGCTTCCCGTGTTGCGATGAACTAATTTTGCGGGTTCGGGAAGACTGAGCGATCGCAAATTGAAGAAGGCAGAAGTACGTTAGCGAAGCGGGACGCAGTCCGGGCAGAAGGCAGAAGGTTTATTTCTCCAAGGAGATTCAGATCCCTCGGAGAAAGGGAGCCATTGAAGTTCTTTCCTCTGGGGCTTGATCTCCTTACTCCTTTCAGTCGTGGACAAAGGTTCAAAGCATCCATAAGAGCCTTCTGCCTTCTGTCTTCTGCCTTCTGTCTTCTGCCTTCTGTCTTCTGCCTTCTGCCTTTTTGGGCCAAGCCTTCCCTAAGTAAGACTCTCTATAAATTACTACTTATCCCTCTGGCAGAGGAGTTGGATGAATCGAATCACTCATAATCTTGGTGGATTCGGGAAAATCAACGTTTAGCTGGGGTGCCATGCCTGACGACAAGCTACTGCGCGTCTAAGCACCCGGCTCGCTTGCAGCCAAGTTAAGTAGTTTGGAGACTCTAGGTTATGCGGTGGGAATTCGGTCGTAGAAGCAGTAATGTTGAGGACAGACGCGGATCTAGGATGACCGGCCCTGTGGTAGGGGGTGGCATTGGTGCGATCGTGCTGTCAGTGATTGTTGCCCTTTTGGGAGGCGACCCCAGTGTGATTTGGGAGCAAGGAGATGCGCCGAGCGATCGCCCCCGCACGGAGTCTCCTCAAACACAAGATTCTGCGGCCAATGATCGCATGGCTGATTTCGTTTCGGTTGTCTTGGCGGATACAGAGGATACGTGGAATAACTTGTTTCGGCAAATGGGAAGCACCTATGTGGAACCCAAGTTAGTTCTGTTTTCGGGTGCGGTGGAGTCTGCTTGTGGCTTTGCGCGATCGGCTGTTGGTCCGTTCTATTGCCCCGCCGATCAAAAGCTCTACATTGACTTGAGCTTTTATGAGGATCTGAAAAATCGGCACCAGGCACCGGGAGACTTTGCTCAAGCTTATGTAATTGCTCATGAGGTTGGGCACCACGTCCAGAATCTAATGGGCATTTCCGATCGGGTTCATCAAATGCAGCGTCGAGTCAATCAGGTAGAGGCGAATCAACTATCAGTTCGATTAGAGTTACAGGCAGACTGTTTTGCTGGCATCTGGGCAAACCGAGCCAATCGATCGCGGCAAATTCTTGAAGAAGGCGACATTGAAGAGGCGCTGAATGCTGCCAGCAGTATAGGAGATGATCGTTTGCAACATCAGGCAAAGGGTTATGTTGTCCCCGAAGCTTTTACGCACGGAAGTTCAGCCCAGCGAGTCCGCTGGTTTAAGCGAGGTATTCAGTCAGGCAATCCTGAACAATGCAACACTTTTGCGGCAGCCAATCCATAGAGACGGGCTAAACCTGTAGCCGTGCGATTGCCTCCAACAGCGAAGCTGATCGCATGACTTCCTCACTTGTCAAACAGTTCCAACAAACCAACTGTACCTACAAAAAAAGTATAAGTGCCATATTGGAGTGGCATCTTTTTTCTTGAAGGAGCATAAGCAGCAGCTATAACTCCCTCAACGAAATGGACTGTAACAGCAAAGCGCTCAATCCAAAAAACTGGATTAAGACCGCTGGGCAGCTTACTGTTAGTTAGTAATGCATAAATATTCCATAATTCCAATCCAATTGCACTGGAGATTAAAACTATAGATATACCTTTTATTAAGGTGAAAACCCTTTTCTTTATATCCTGTGAATTCATGCAGTTTACTAAGGATTTGGTAGCAACCCATTAAAACCATTACTGATAGCAAAGCCTACACATATTCAGCGCAATAGCAATGGCAGGTTAAATATATACTAGCTTAAAAAAACTTAAAATTTAACAATAATTTTTTCTATTTTTTGGGATAATATTGCCACTTTAGCATAGCTATGTTGCATAATTCTAATCTAAAATCTAAAATCTAAAATCTAAAATCGATAGTCAAGTGATAGGAAGAGGTTGCTGTGGCAATAACTCAGAAGCCGATTTGGCAAGTTGCATTAAAGCCAATCATTCGTGTCCTGATCGGTGAAGACAAACTACGGTTTTACGAAACTATCGATTGGCAGCACGAGAGCGATCGCTTCCGACAATCAGGCCTAATTTATCCACACTATTACAGCAGCCAAAATTTTCACGGTATTGAAGGCGGCTATCTCAATACTGTAGCTGCTATCACCTATGATGCTGTGACGGCATTCGCTTCACCACCTAATGAAACCGAGATTCGCCAACAGTTAATGAATACCATTGACGGCCAACCTAAAAGAATCCTCGATCTGGGTTGTGGCACGGGTTCTGCAACATTGATGTTAAAGCAAGCTTTTGAGCAAGCGATCGTCATCGGATTGGATTTGTCTCCCTATATGCTAGTTGTAGCAGACTACAAAGCGCAGCAAGCGGGGCTAAATATACAATGGCAGCATGGATTAGCTGAGGATACAGGTTTAGAGGAGGCTTCTTTTGATTTAGTTACAGCTTCCTTTTTATTGCACGAAACCCCACCCAAAATTTCCCAGTTAATTTTGCAAGAATGCTTCCGCTTAGTTAAACCGGGAGGACAATTGATTATTTTGGATGGGAATCAAAAAAGACTCCGCCATGCTGACTGGCTGATCAAACTCTTCCAAGAACCCTATTCCAAAGTCTACGCGGCAGAGAGTGTAGAGGATTGGATGAAGGCAGCTGGATTTGAGGCGGTGCAAACCGACTATGTTGGGTGGATTCAGCAAGTAACGTGCGGTATTAAGCCGATAGTTGCAAAGTTCCCTCTCAAATGAGCATGAGCAACGTGTATAAACGCGCAGCGGCTGATCGTCAAGCATCATGCCACAAATCACTCTGTTCATTCCTACTTGCGATCGCATCCAGTAGACTATGCAATTACTTTGCCAGGTAATGTTCCACCTTTTCAGCCTTGTGGTAGACGTAGTTCTTTTTACTGCTAGTGCAGCGTGGCGGAAATAACTATCCAGTTGAAAAAGCTTAAAAAGCTTACTATACAAGCCTTTTTCCTTCTGCCTTCTACCTCCTGCCTCCTGCCTTCTTGTACTAGCCTCTAGCCACTAGCTAAGTCGGCAGACGGCGTTTCTCCCCCGACTACAATTACAGCGGGTTTACGCCGACTTTCTGTAAATGCTTCAGTAGCATCACTGAGAAGCAATGTTTTTGTTGCCTTGATTCAGTGATTCTACTGAAGAATTAACGAATTGTCTAACCTATTCTAAAAATTAACAATCTTGTTTCTAAAAATTTTAGCCATAGATATTATCAGCCTACTGCTTCTTCTGTTTACATGAAAACTCAAAAAAATCAATTCACTCACCTCACGGCAATAGAAAGAATTTACCTATCCTTTCCTGCACAGACTTTATTGAATCAAAACCTGCTTCAAGGTAAAATTTTAGATTTTGGTTGTGGCTTTGGCAATGATGTGAAATTATTGCGACAAAAAGGTTTTGATATTACGGGGTATGACCCTTATTATTTGCCGCAATATCCTAATGAGAAATTCGACACAATAATTTGCTCCTATGTTTTAAACGTTTTGTTCCCTGAAGAACAAGCGAATGTCCTAATGGACGTTTCACATTTGCTGAAACCGGGAGGAAAAGCGTATTATGCAGTTAGAAGGGATTTGAAAAAAGAAGGGTTTCGAGAACATTATGTATATAAAAAGCCTACCTACCAGTGTATTGTAAAACTTCCCTTTAAGTCAATACACTTAGACGAGTCTTGTGAAATTTACGAGTACGCTCATTATAATTTTCAAAAAAATTCATCTAACCATTGCATCTTCTGTAATCCTCATAAAAATCTAAATTTATTAACAGAATCAGCAACAGCTTACGCTATGTTTGATGGCTATCCTCTGAGCAAGGGTCATGTGCTGATTGTACCCAAGCGTCATGTTACCAATTATTTTGAATTGCCATTTAAAGAACAATCTGCCTGCTGGTTTATGGCAAACAAAGTACAAGAAGTTTTAAGTAAAGAGCTTCAGCCGGACGGGTTTAATGTGGGGATGAATATCAATAGGGCTGCAGGTCAAACAATGATGCACGCTAATATTCATATTATCCCTCGTTACCAAGGTGATTCGGTTGGTAAAAAAGGTGGAATGAGATCTGTGATTCCTAAAAGACAGATTAGAAGTTAGTGCTGTTAGGCCCGATCGCCTAGCCTACTCTACAGCCTCAGCATCACTCTAGGCGATCGCTCACAAACAAGCTTGCGGGCAATTTTTAAAATTTCATCCCATCGACATTAAACAAAAAGAGGCGATTTGAACTCATCTCAGGCATTCCTAGCACCCCAGTATCCGATCGAACACCCAAATCAGCAAACTGATTGAATCCGCGAAGCACTTCCGTCACCTGGCCCGATGGCGAGATCATCAACAAGCGGCCTCCTACCCAATCGGTGGCAAAGTAAACATTACGCAATTTGACAATTCCATCAAAGTTGGCAATCGGCTTGCCGTCTCCAAGTGGCGTAATCGCTTTTGTCCGCAGATTTACCTTCTTCACGGTACCAGGACGACTGGTTTCAAAGGTTTCTCTGTTCGTCATGGGGCCCCATGTGGCGACAATCAGATGATTCCCATCTACGAGGAGACCATTCGGATACTCCAATTCAGGAGACTCAACAAAAATCTCTGGCGTTCCACCTTTGGGAAGGCGATAAATTCGGTCTGTGAAGGTATCTGAAACATAAATATCCCCATTCGGCGCAGCAGCTACATCATTGACAAACTCACTCCCCTCTAGTGGGATTTTGCGTAAGATTTGCCCCTTAGCAATGTCAATCTCAACCAACACGCCCCGATCTCCAACATACAGCTGTCCGTCAGATGCAGCCATGCCTGTTGGAGCATCTAAGCCCTCTACCCATTTCGCAGCAATGATTTTGCCGTTTTCATCAAGACGGGTAATCCACCCATATCCATCTCGCTCTAAGGACAACCCGCCGCCCAAACTACTGACATACCAGGATTGGGTTGGGGCGTGCCAGTAGGCATTCTCCGGCGCATCTAGAACTTTCTGCTGTTCGTCAACTTGCCCCAGTGCTGTAGTTGAAAAAGTAATTTGTGCAACTACGATCATCATCGCCAGAATTGCATTCCGTACCCAAGACATCCGTAAGGGAAAATTACGTAGCCAATTCATCGTGCCTTGCTCCCGGTGCTGAACGTGGAAATTCTTATTGATTATCTACCTTGAGGGAGCATCTCATCGAGAATTTTAAAGAATCGTTCTATAGATAAATTTATGGCAACTTATCACTGAATTTAATAGATAATTGAGTAATACTGTCCGCTAAATCAGACCCCGAAACAGAACGCCAGTAAAGTAAAATTTTTTCTACACCTGGCATTTGCTCACCTCTTGACCCTATATATTGCGACTACCTTATACAAATCCTGGCGGCTCGTGTCTACGATGTTGCCCTAAGAACCTTCATCTTTTCCTGTCGGTTTCCTACTATCGGTGGAAGCTAGAGAAAATGAATATATTCGACATCAGAGCTTCAAACTATGGTTCAAATCTCTACTAAACCATTAACCCTGGCATTTGCCTATCCTGCTCATCAACAACCCATATTTTTGCAAGAGTCAGAACAGTTACTCCCAACTCCAAAATTTATTGCAGATTTAAAGTTAAGCGTTGCCGAGTTATTTAGCTGGCTGAAACCTGGTAATGTTTGAAATAGCCACTCTAGCAGAGGAAAATAGCGTTTTTGCAACTTTGAGATGCACGTATGCATTCCTTTTAAGAGTGAAGTTTCAATTGAGCAATAATAATACCGATGATGGCTAAAATTGCGGTCGGATAGAAAGCGTAGGTATAGCTGCCAAACAAATCCCTGAGTTGTCCGGTGGCTAAAGTTCCTAACACTGCTCCTGCCCCATAGGCAGTGAAGACAATGCCATAGTTCTTGGCATAGTCCTCCGGATCGAACAGATTTAGGGTTGCTGTCGGTGCGATCGCCAACCATCCCCCTAAGCAAAGCCAGAACAGAGAAAAGGCAACAAGATAGGTCAGAGCTTGCCCTTCTCCAGCGTTGAGCATCAAAATCGAAGCAATCAGAATTAACACATAAGAGATAGTTGCCGCTCCCTTCGGCTGAAGGCGATCAGTCAGCCAACCAAATAGGGGACGCCCGATTCCATTAAATACGGCAAATATAGAAACCGTAATCGCTGCAGTGGTAGCATCTAGTTTAATAATTTCCTGTGCCACTGGGCTAGAAATACCGATCGCAGATAGTCCGACAAACGTGCCGATGGTGTAGCAAAGCCAGAGAGCATAGAAGGAAGGCGATTGCGATAGTTGTCGCCGCTGGCTCTCAGGTACTTCATCGATCACTCTGGGAGTCCATCCTAGTGGTTTCCATCCCTTAGGGGGTAATTTTAGCGTCATTGAGATTACTAGAATAATCACCGTCAAGCTAATTCCCAGAATCGTAAAGGTAGGAAGAACTCCATAAGCAGCAATTAAGCTTTTTGCTAGCGGTGCAGTCACTAAGGGAGAAAGTCCAAACCCGATCGCAGTCAATCCTACCGCCAATCCTTTGCGATCGGGAAACCATTTGGCTGAAACTGCCAGGGGAACACCATAGGCAATGCCAACTCCCGCACCAGCGATTACACCATAGGGCATCGTTAATAGG
>JBFLZA010000378.1:0-8934 GCA_040756535.1 Cyanobacteriota bacterium | reverse complement strand
AGAGATTGGGTTGCGATCGCTCCTAGAGTTTTTGCTCGATACGCTATCCGACTGTCCAGCGTTTGAGCCACTTGTAAGGCTTTATCGTATTGTCCTGCTGTAGCGTGAGCCAGGGCAACTCGATGCAATACTCTACTTCTGTGATCGACAAACTTAGTTTCCAGGGATTGAATGATTTGCATTGCTACATCAGTTTGTCCGGCATCTGCTGCTTGAACGGCAATTTCTCGTAGGGTGTCGGCTCTGGTAAACTCATCTTCAATCGCTTGGGCAATTTGAGCCGCAAAGTCAAAGCGTTTCGCTTCAATCAAGCTGGAAATAATATCCGCTCTGGCATTTGATTTTTGGTTAGCATCCGGGATGGCAGCGATGGTGGCTAGGCTTTGGGATAAGGCTTGAGACGCTTTCGCCTGTTGTCCGGCTTTGGCGTAACTGGTTGCGATCGCAGCTAAAGCTCTGGCTTTAGAATACCCAGGAGTCGTGATTTTGGGAATCAGTTGTAACGCAGCATCCGGTTGTCCGGCTTGAGCATACTTGACGATAACCTCAGATAGCAGTCGCGATTGCTCGTCAGTATTGTCTAAAATTTGCACCGTTTGCACGGCTTGGGCGAAAACTTGAGCGGCTTTATCTGGCTTTCCCGTTTGAATATACTGATTACCAATGTCCGCCAACAGTTTTACCTGGATTTCTGCTGTATCCTTATGATTCTCAATCGTTTGGGCAGTTCGCAGGGCTGGTTCGGGTTCTGCTTGTTGGGCATACTGACGAGAAACGGCTGCTATAGCACTGGCTTTATGAAAAGGAGCATTTGTAATCAGTTGTGCTATCTCTAGCGCTTGGTTGTGCTGTCTAGCTTTTGCGTAGGTACTTGCCACAGCAGCTAATAACTCACCTTGGCGATAAGAATTTGAATTCTGAACTGTCTTCGCGTGGCGCAGGGATTGAGCTAAAATTCCCGATGCTTGTTCAACTTTTCCGGCCGCTAGATAACCTTGAGCAATGGCGGTTAAGGCTTGAGTTTTAAATTCAGCACCTTGAATGGATTTTTCGGTTTGGACGGATTGGTCTAAAATCTTAAGGGCTGGCTCGCTTTGTCCGATTGCGGCATAGTGAAGTGCGATCGCGGCAATGGATTTGGTTTTAGCATAGCTTTGACCACTGCTTAAAGTTTGGACGGTTTGCAGCGCTTCGGCTAAAACTGGGGCAGCTTGCTGTTTTTGTCCGGCGGCAATGTATAAGTCAACCGTATCCGCTAACAGTCGGGAATACATACCGGACATTTCCGAATTGAGGATTTCCTCTAAGATGGCAGCTTTAATGGAGCTGTTCTCTAAGCGGCGCAGGTTTCGGAACAATTGAGTGAGAGTTTGGGCTGCTTTTTCTTGATTTTTTGAGTTCGCATACTGTCGCGTCTTATCTTGCAATTGAAATACACTCAACTGAACATCCGAATCTCGCTCCTCTTGACAATTGACAGGCGGTAGGATAATAGGTGAATTTTGAGCGGGTTGAATGGTTTGAGCTATCCCACTCCAAGGGCTGAGAATTACAAATAATCCTAGAGAAGTCGTAACAAGCTGGAATAGAAGTTTGTTCACTTTTTCGCTTTAAGTGCTACTTTTAAGTACTCCAACTTGTCCAAAAATCTTTTAGGAGAGAAAGTGTCTTTCACTCCATAAATCACCCAGTCGGGTGAGCCAATGGAGAACAGGGATGATACCTCATAGCAAGTTGCGTTCAAACGTAGTAGATAGCAAGAGCTGGGGAAGCTGGGGGAGAGAAATTATCTCTTTGAGTGCAACTCCGTATCAAGCTATTTGCCCTCGTATACAACGATGACTATCTAAACGAATTTGATATAAGACAATCCTCTGATATAGAATTCATCTTTAGTCTCCACAAGTAAAGGGAACTTATTTGCAAACATCAGGAATTAGCTGACTCTACCAATATTAGTTGTTTGAATTGGAAACGCCTTAATTGAAGTGTCAGGCTTCCAGCTTGGCTATAACAGTCGCTAGCTTACTGCCGAGTTGTTCAACAACTTCCTGCTGTTTTGAGTCTTTCAATCTGCCATCGGTATCAAATGCCTCATAGGCTTTGGGAATTGCTTGCTGAGAGGGCAGTACCAAAACACCAATACCACTGAGAATTGTCCGGAGATGAGTTAAGCCACGCAAGCCTCCCAGTCCTCCCGGTGAGGCACTCATAATAACTGCGACCTTATCTCTAAAGCTGCTAAGCGCAAGTGGCGGTTCTCCTGGCAAGGGACGAGAAGCCCAATCGATCGCATTTTTAAGGACAGCCGTAAGTGAGCCGTTGTACTCTGGTGAGGCAATCAGTAGCCCTCGATGTGCCATCATTAGTTCCTTAAACTTACGGGCATTTTCTGGAATTCCTTCTTTGGCTTCCAACTCTTCGTCATACAGGGGCATCGGTATATCGCGCAGGTCTAGATACGTTACTTCTGCCCCTGCTGCCTTTGCTCCCTCTGCTGCAATCTTCACCAGTTGTTTGTTGTAGGAAGCTTCGCGGGTACTGCCAGCAAAGGCAAGGATTTTGGGCGTGTTTGTCATGATTTACTCCTCACAGGTATATTGAACAACTCTTTACCTGCTATCATGCGGCTCTTGAAGGAGCCAGCCACAACGCTATGTTGTGTATGTAAGCTTTGAGGTCTTCAAGGGCGCGGGGTTGGGTTTGCATGGTATCACCGGGAAGTTCTTCCACAAAGCTCGGACATCCTATCGTTGTGTCCCAGTTGTAATCACAGAAATGGTGGAAGGTGGATTCTGCAACAACCCGCCCTAAGGTAGTGCCCTGTGTGTTTTTTACGCTTTCAACGGCTACGGCGAGATTGAAAAGACGACCGGAAACCAGGCTTTTACCTGTAGCAATGACACGGGCATTGCCATCATTAACCCAGACTCCTACTGCACCCTCATGGGGATGGGCGGGGAAAAATTCAATATGCCCAGAAGGCGAGGTAGGATTTTTCAGGAGTTCATGAATGGGTTCAATCGGCGTGATTTTTTGACAGTCGCCGTTACGCCCAGAGTGATAGTTCGGCCAGGAAATGGTTTGAGTATAGATGTCGTCTATGCAATGCCGTGACTCGTCCGGGTCGAGATTGTGGGTTTGGAAAAAGTGGTATGTACCAATGTTGTCCAGTTTGCAAACGGAACAACCCAAATCCTGATGGTCACGAGTTACCAAGATACCACCACCGCGTTGATGAAAAGCACTGATGCCTGCACAGTCTTTTTCTGAGAGGCCATCACCGACATCGACGGCAAACAACCAAAGTTGATCGAAGTCCGAGCGATCGAGTTGGCTTAAAATTGGGTCATTGCCCTCAGCATCGGATTCGCGATCGCGTGCTATTACTTCACACAACGAGTTACCGGATTCATCTTTGAGAGATGCTAGATAGTCTCGTAATAGAGAGAAACGCTCGATACTCCAGTCATCTTCTGTTGTCGGAATTGTGGTCTGCAACAGAATGCGAATCGGTTTTTCCATATCCTGTCTCATTTAATGCTTAACCAACTTTACTCGGCTGACCCGATGTTGCCGAGTTGCCCACGATACACAATTACCTAACCAAAACCAGCTCGCACACTCTCAGCGTTTTATCGGCTGACTTTAGTGATTGCTCTTTATGTATGATGTCGAGAGTACAGATGCTTTCGCAAGTAGGCACTAAAAAGTGTAGTACTTACCCAATGGTGCGTAAATTTTCCGAACCTGATGTTTTCCAAGCTGACTGTCCCGCTCAGCGTGTCCTCGAAACCATTGCTGACAAGTGGAGTGTCATCGTTATTTATGCCCTTTCTCAAAAAGAGACGAGGCGTTACAGCGAACTTCAGCGAGTGATTGGCGGAATATCGCAAAAGATGCTGACACAGACGCTGCGGAAGTTAGAGCGCGATGGATTAGTGGCGCGTCATGTATACCCGGTTGTGCCGCCGAAAGTGGAGTATTCTCTAACGCCTTTGGGCAATACGCTGACGGATTTATTATAAGGATATTTGTAAATGGGCTTTTGCTCATTGGGATGAAATAGAGGCAGCTCGTATCCGTTATGACGCAAGCAGTACTCGCTCTGATGCTTCCTGACTAAGAACTTTCCCGATTTGGCGAAATTCTCCTGCAATTTTTCCGGACACGGTGCAAGTCTATAGGAATAAAGAAGTGGTAGATGCACCCTGGTTCAATCCCTGGCTTTCAGCTAGGGATTTTTTGTTTGTAAGCGAACACCTACTGTCAAAAGAGTTTTTAATTGTATCTAAACTCAAAGTCTTGTATAACTTCTTCAGGGAACAGAACAATCTTTTGATGCTCTAAAAACTCTCCCTGATCAAGCCGCACGGACACTTGACCGATACTTTCACTAAAAAGAATCTGTTTAAATAACAAGTTATTGGTCAAAGACATGATATAACGAGCGGTAGCCGACTCCCCTGTCCAACCAAAGTCTACATTCAGCTTGATGTGGTGTATTTCATGAATGCATCGGAAAATCATATTAACATCTGGCCCTAGCAACTCCGAGTTATTGAATTGTGTGCTGATCATCATTTTTCCTTGGTTATAATCAGCACGAATATCTTCTAAACACAACTCTGCTCCTCTGTAGTAAGGGTCAAAGTCAACATATTTAAAATCTATTCCTTGCAGTTCTACTTGTGCTAGATCAATGATAAACTGACGAAAATTCTTAATTACAGAAGAAGGTACTTCATAAGCTGGAGCAGTAATGTAGTGCCGAGCGATGTCCTCAATATTCATGAGAATCCCCTTCATAGATAGATGCAGCTGATGGACAGACCAAGTGACCCGGAATGTTTCTCCTCCCGATGAATCAGAGAAGTCACTTGTAACGCCCTCTAATTGTCGAGTTTTTGAGCAACTATCGCTTCGAGAGAATTACGTAAAAAATTTGTGAAAATTCAAGAAGCTTCAAAATCTATGCAGTGAATTTACGGAGATTGCTTGACTTGGATATCAGTGAAAAATACGATTACAAGTGCTGAGCTGTATGGAGTCTTAAGCATTAGTTAAGCTAAGCCAATATCCAAGAGCATCATGACCACGAAACCGAGCATGACACCGATAGTCGCTTCTTGCTCCTGGCCTTGGTTGTGAGACTCTGGGATAATTTCTCCACTGATAACAAACAACATAGCCCCAGCAGCAAAGGCCATCCCTAGGGGCAAAATTGGCTGAGCTACTGCCACAACGGCAGCACCTATTAAACCGCCAATCGGTTCCACCAATCCAGTGAGCAGAGAAACTCCTACAGCATAGCTGGCTGCGTACTTTTGTGAGACTAAAGACACCGCTACGACTAAACCTTCTGGAATGTTTTGTAAACCGATACCGACAGCGATGGGGATACTCTCAGTAAAATTACCAGTACCAAAGTTAACGCCAACGGCTAAGCCTTCGGGAAAATTATGAATTGTAATGGCAATGATAAATAACCAAATGCGTTTGAGATTTTGAGAGTAGACGCCTTCTGGGCCTTTAAAAAAGTGTTCGTGAGGGAGATATTTGTGAGTCAGTAGCAGAAATACGGCTCCCAAGAGGACGCCCACTGACATAATTAAGGCAGCTTGTATTTGAGAAGCACCTTGTGTAATAGCTGCCTCTGTACCTGGAACAATTAACGAAAATGCAGAAGCTGCCAGCATGACTCCACCCCCGAAACCTAACAAAATAGATTGCACTCTCTTGGTTAAGTTGATGGGTAGCAAAACGGGCAAAGCACCTACACTGGTGGCAAGTCCAGCGAGTAAACTGGCAATGAAACCGGCAACGATAGGGTTCATAGAGTTGAAGGTAGGCAGGTTTGCAGGTTGAATGTTCAAGAGAAGATTTTAAGCTTGGCAAGTTGAAGTTAAAAGCGTTTGTGGCAGCTTCAACCTTCAAACCTTGTACAGAGGTTCTGCCGGTTTGCGTTAGCGTAGCGAGGTGTTAGCCTAGCATGGTGCTCTCGCAGCAAACGTCTCTACCAACCTTCAAACCTTCAACCTCCATCACCCTATCTTTCTGTGTAACCAATCGATTATGAGCTGATTGACAACTGTTGGTTTCTCATCATGGGGACAATGTCCCGCGTTGGGAATTCCCACAAATTCGACTTCCTTGTCTGTTTGCTGTTGGTAGATTGCTGCACCCGCAATAGGTGTCCAAGGGTCATCTTCTCCCCAAATGACCAGTAGGGGATGGTTCACTTTTGGTAACAATTCGGTTGGAGAAGGACCAGGTGGGGCGGTAACCACCGAAGCGAATACCCGCTGAGCACCGGGGTCACAGGATGGGGTGTAAAGAAGGTCTACCAATTCCTCTGTAATTGCTTCGCGATCGCGGTAAACTTGCATGAGAGTGCGACGGATGCGAGATTTTTGACGGATTAGGTTAAACAAGAGTGGGCCCGTAACGCTAGAACTTACCACCTTGTTAAATGCTCCCATGACCAACCGTAAAGGAAGATTTAGCTCATCAGTGCGGTGATTGAGTCCACCCGCACAGTTAATTAAGATACCGCCAGCCGCAATTTCTGGATCATGCGTCACGACGATTAAACTGAGTAGAGCTCCGATAGAGTTACCGATAAATATTGTAGGTTCCTGAATATGGGTGTCCCAGAAATCCTTCAACTGCTGCTGCCACAACTCTAATGTGTAGTCTAGTGCAGGCTTATCGGAACCACCGAATCCCAGCAAATCGATGGCAAACACGCGGTAACCTGCTTCAGCGAGGACAGGGATATTGTTGCGCCAATGCCCAATGGACGCACCAAAACCATGAATGAGGACTAAGGGTTTACCTGTACCCATGACGGTGTATTGAATCTGGTAACCCTGCCAAGTCCAAAAGTGTTTTTCAATAGTGTTTGCTGATATCAGTTGTTGTGTAGTCACGGAGTTTTATGAAGATTCTTTAACTCTCTATAGGATACCGAAATTATGAAGATTATTTAATAGGGGTCTGCTGAGGGCAAGAGGACAGCGGCATTGCGATCGCCGCTACACGGAAGTCTTGGCAAACAGACACTAGCACGATACACTATGTTTTTACTCTCTTAAAAGCTTAAACGCTTGAGCCTATAAAACCGTTGGTTTCACCATCCTTAAGGCTAGGTCATAGCAATAGTAGAAGTCTATACCTCTCATCGAGGGGCTATACCCTACTTCCTGTATTACGCCTCAATCTAGCAAAAGCCAACACTTGTATTACAAATTCGGGTCTTTGTATTACAACTGCTGCAACAGCAGTAATCTTCGTTTAGGGGGCGAGGGCGATCACCCCACTTCCTGTATTACATTTGACTCAGTAAAATGGGCATCGGTGGTAGCAGGAATGTGATATAGCTCACTGACGCAGGAAAAAAGGAGTACTTCGTTTTGAACCCTCCCTCTCTTTTATGTCTGTAGAGAAGGCTAGAAGCATGAGAAGGCTCAGCAAGCACCAAATTTAGACTCTGGTTATCCTTCATGCGATCGCTAGAGAATAAAAGCATGGCTGAATCACGCTTTCAGCTAGGTATGTTGCTGAGAATCATAAAAGAGGACTACTCCCTATTGCGTACTAAGAGCACCATGTTCCAGCTATCCGTGTCTACAGCAAGGCATTGGTTATCAGGAGAATCTACATGGGATTAACAGATCGCAGTCGCTTAGGTTCCATTAAAAGTAGGCAAGATCGTCTACAACGGAAGCAGGAAAAAGTTAATGGCAAGCTTCGCTCTACTCCAGCTTCAGTTTCAGAAGCTGCATCAGTATCAGAGCAAGATTTATCTGCACAACAAAAGGCTTGGGAAAAATATATGTTTGCTAAAGCCGTTTATGAAGAAACTAGGGAAATGGAGCATTGGCAATTCATGCAGCAGTGTATTTCTGAATACGAAAAGACCCTGAAGTCAAAGTCAGGCATCAAAGCTTAGTGAAGACGATCATAGGGTTATTCCCTTTTGAATTCAGCTTTAACTTTGTTGCATGAACGCAAAAGTTTTATCATAAAAATAACTGGCTTGACTTTAAATATTATTGCCTCAAAACACTATTATTGAGGCAATTTTTTGATTTATTAATAAAATAAAATTATTGAATATAGATTTCTTGAAAGCGTTATCATTGCTTTTTAATTATCGAAAGCCAGCCAATAGTTGGCTTATCTAATACAGACTAAACAAAAAAGAATTTTATAGGAAAATTTTTCTTTTCTCAACTTCCTCAAAAGTAAAATTGGTTCGTTCTAGGAGTCCTACTTTAGAAAAAGCTAATTGACTCAGCCCATCACTTTGTTAAGAAATTTATAGGAAAAGATTTATAAATCCATTACAAACCGATGAAGCTTTGATGATGGTGTAGGCAACTCCATCGGGTGTGATCTATACTGAACTCAAGAAGTTCCATCTTCCTCTCTTAGCTCCCCATAAATACTAATAAGTTTTATTAAGAGTATGGTTCGGGGGCTTACGTTGCCTTCAGATTCTTAGGAAGTTTTCTCTGCGCGATCGCACAATCTCCCCATTCTCAGACTCTTTCTTTTTGAAACGCAGACACTCTCCTAAGACTTTTGATCTCAAGAAGTGACTTTAGCCAGAAAGCGATCCTTACAAGAGGGTCATTGAATTTCACAAAATTTTCACACTTTCTGTCTACCTGTGTTTAATAAGGGAAATTGTATCAGGAGAATCTACATGGGATTAACAGATCGCAGTCGCTTAGGTTGTATCAAGCGCAGACAACAACGCCTTCAACAAAAAATAGAAAAGCTGAATCAGCCGTTCCAGGCTAATGCAAATACAGCTATAGACGCTGTATCAGTATCAGGGAAAAACCATTCCACCCAAAAAATGGCTTGGGAAAAATATATGTTTGCCAAAGCCATTTATGAGGAAACGAGGGACGCCGATCATTG
>JBFLZA010000377.1:0-8940 GCA_040756535.1 Cyanobacteriota bacterium | reverse complement strand
CGGGATCAGGTCTATCTGACTCTCCTGCGAGTTTGTAGAAATAAAGTGTTCCTGGCTCTATATCTTCAGCTAGTACTTTAAAATATCCCCATTCATCTTTTTGCATGGGGAGCAAACGCTGAGTAGGGGAGACGAGTTGTACAGCGACCTCGTCATGAGTAGGTGCCCAAACCGTAAATTCACAACGACCATTACCAAGATAACTAGAGCCAATTTTCACCTTTAATTCCCCTTCCTCATAAGATTTTTTTGGTAATGGGTAATGGGAATAGCTGCTACCCCTGACCTATTACCAAAAAACGAGCAACCAACTAAGGAATCGGTCTAGAGATTACCGATAGAGCTGTACAAGCACTTGCCAGTGTGCAAAGCCGCCCGATCTTGACGCTTTCATCACAACCATTTCTGTGTCGTAGGCAAGATGTATCTAACCTTCCGTACTAAGAAAGCTCTTTACCAACTTGGTCTACCAAGTGCTGAGTCTTCTCTACATTTGAGTGTTCATTAACAGCAATGGAATTGTTCTAGATTTTCTCCCCTTTGACCCGATAGAGCATCTTTCTATTGGAAGAGAATCGATTCTAGGCTAGGGGTAAAGGGTTAAGGATAAGGGAAAGCTTTTAGGGGTATAGGGTAAAGGTCAGTCTAACTCTACCCTAATCCCTTACCCTATTGGGCTAATGTTTCTAGCTCATAGAGTGCAAAACTCTGTGGACGAATGGTTAGTTCCTGTTCGCGAATTAGTTTTTCTGGCATGGTAGAACCTGATCCCATCCATTTGTCATCCGAAGAATCCAAAATCTTTCGCCAGATACCACCCGGAGAGGTTTGACAAGTGACATCTTTGTCATTAAAGTTCATGACGCAGAAGATTTGGTCTCCACTACTTCCACGACGGAGGAACAAAAGCTTATTGTCTTCAACAGCCGTTGCTTCTAGATTTTGCTTATCAAGAGTTTTCAACGCAGGCATGGTGCGGCGCAAATGAATTAAATGCTGATAAAGTTCTAGAAGTGATTTGTGTTTACCTTCTTGGCGTTTTTCCCATTTCAATTTAGATTGATTGAAGGTATCAACACTGAAGGGATCGACGAACTCTCCTTCTGCATGGAAGGCAGCAAACTCTCTTTTTCTTCCCTGTCTTACTGCCTCCACTAAATCCTGGTCAGTGTGGCTGATAAAGTAAAGAAAAGGAGAATCTTCTCCGTACTCTTCACCCATGAATATCATGGGAATGTTGGGAGTCAGCATCATCGCCCCAGCAGCCAGCTTCAGTGCTTCAAACGATACTAGATGGGTTAAGCGTTCACCCATCATCCGATTCCCAACTTGGTCATGATTTTGGGTGCAAACGACAAATTGATGACCGGGATAATCGCTTGCATCACTCCCGTAATGTTTTTTCCGATTTAGAGAGTATTGCCAGTCGTAAACAAAGCTTTTTTTGTAGGCTTTGGCTAGCTGTTCAACTGTGCCATAATCCTGGTAATATCCTATCTGCTCACCCGTCAGTAAGGTATGAAGGCAGTGATGGAAATCGTCACTCCACTGAGCATCCATTCCATGTCCACCCAATTCCTTTTCGCGGATTATCCGAACGTCGTCTAAATCGCTTTCAGCAATTAGATAAACTTTCCTCCCCATAGACTCGCAAAGGGTAGCAACTTGGTCTGCCATTTCTCGCAAGACGTGTTTCGCCCCCAAGTCATAAATGGCGTGGACAGCATCTAAACGCAGGGCATCCATGTGATAGTTTTGGAACCAGTACAGCGCGTTTTCAATAAAGTAATTCCGCACCCCATCACTATGGTGATCATCAAAGTTCATCGCCATGCCCCAAGGCGTTTTGTACGTCTCCGTAAAGTAGGGGCCATATAGACTGGTGTAATTTCCTTCGGGGCCAAAGTGGTTGTAAACCACATCAAGAATGACGGATAGCCCTTCCCGATGAGCGGCATCAACGAGTTTTTTCAACCCTTCAGGGCCACCGTAAGAAGTCTGCACGGCATAGGTATAGGCACCGTCATAACCCCAGTTGCGATCGCCTGGAAATTGAGCAACGGGCATAATTTCAATCGCATTCACCCCAAATTCACGCAACTCTCTCAAGCGGGGGATAATCGCTTCAAACGTGCCTTCCGGGGTAAATGTACCGACGTGCAGTTCATAGATAACCATTTCCTCCAAGGGAATACCAGACCAACCTGTGTCATTCCAGGTAAACGTGGTGTGATCAACCACCGCTGAAGGGCCATGCACATCCTTGGGTTGATACTGCGAAGCGGGGTCTGGTCTATCATCTCCTGCAATTTTGTAAAAATAAAGCGTTCCTGGCTCAATGCCTTCTGCTGTTGTTTTCCAGTATCCCTGTTCATCCTTTTGCAAGGGGATGATGCGATTTTCAGGAGAAACAATTTGCACAGCTACCTCGTCATGAGAGGGAGCCCAAACCGTAAATTCACAACGACCGTCACCCAGATAAGTAGAGCCGATTTTCACTTGTAATTTCCTTTACTTTAAATTTAGATTTAGGTGGGATTGAGAGCAGATTACCAAAGTGTGTATGTTGTTTTAAAGTCAGCAACGCTCCCATGCCACTTTGTCTTCTCGTAGGAGACTAGCAGCACTAAAAAGCTGCCCCTATCTCCCGATAAAGACTTTTGCCCATACAAAAATAGGTTCCTCCATTTCCAGCTTTTATCGAGAAGAGGCGAGAGATAACGATAAATTTGGTTTTGATTCTCTCTCTATTTAAAGGGTAGGAGCATCTTTCTATTGGAAGAGAGTTAAGCCTGTACACTCAAACTGGCTTGAGGTGCGATTCTGCTTGGTTCAAGAGAGTACCTTAGTGTATCGGTAGTTACGTTCGCAGCGTTTACTTGGCAAAAATGGAGAGTTGCCCTACCCTTCGGAAAACGCCCTGATGCAGTTATCACTGGTTACCAAATTTGCAACTAGCCTGATACTTAACTGTTTCGATGCCAATTTGGGAGGGAAGACAGCAGATTTTTCCTATCTATCTTTAGAATCACCAAACACGAAATGGTGAGGCAACGTTTGAATGGACTTGGACAATTAATATCCAAGGAATGTCAAGCGCTGAACGATCGCTTTCTGCTGTTGGCATTAATCATTCACCTGCTCTTTTAATATTAACTTTATGTTCAATATCCGCCAATTGACAACTGGGGCAGTTCTGGTAATCATTTTAGCGATCGCAGCCGCTTCAACCCAAGCTTTCGTGCCCAGTAACCCCATACTAAGTCGATACCTGACTCAGAATCTACAGCAGGATTCTCAATTCCCCGATTCCGTCCCCCAGCAATATCGAAAAGATACTGCCAAACGAAATGCGCCACGCCCACGCCGTCAGTTATCAGTGAGCGGAATTTCGGGACGCTCAACCAAGAGTAGAATGCCTGGAAATATACCGCGTAACCCAGATGGGACTGAACAAAGGATTGAACCCGTTATCACTCCCTGTCCAATTCCTTTTGTTGTTCTGAATCGGGCAGGACGCAAAGTGACGCGAATTCAACCGGATAAAGAAGGGTACTTCCGCGTTACTCTCAAACCAGGAATCTACACACTCGTTTCTGAAATCGAGAAGTCTAATTACTTAGTATGGAATAGTAGCAATGAACTCCAGAACATTAAAGTGACTGGGGGCAAGTTTACAACCATCAACATCAGCTATACCGAATTAATTCCCTGATGCCCTGTTCGTTGAATCTGAGTCTGCCGAAAGGGCGAGTACAGCGTTAACTGATCTGTGACTTTATGAAGACGCGATCGCTGATCGGGCTGCTTTATTCTTCGTATTAACGCTAGTAACGCTAGTAATGGTTGTCATAGTTTCAATCCTCTCACTTCAATGCGGAAGAGGTGTACGGGGTGGGCTTAGCTCACCCTTTGACTTTTGGATTTGCTCAAATTGAGTTTTAACAACCAGAGGCTTGTCCCAGTTTTGCGGTAAAATCAAGAGTTTGCAATCTACTCACAACACTTGCCGCAAGGAGATGCCTCTATGGCCCGGATGTACTACGACGCTGATGCCAACTTAGACCTACTCGCTGGGAAAACCATTGCAATTATCGGCTACGGTTCTCAAGGTCACGCCCACGCCCTCAATCTAAAAGATAGTGGCATGAACGTCATTGTGGGGCTGTATCCGGGCAGTAAGTCTGCCGCTAAAGCTGAACAAGCCGGTTTAACTGTTAAATCGGTTGCTGATGCTGCCGCCGCCGCTGATTTAATTATGATTTTGCTGCCCGATGAGGTACAAAAAACTGTTTATAAAGACGAAATTGAGCCAAATCTGAAGGCAGGCAAGGTACTCGCCTTTGCTCACGGGTTCAACATTCATTTTGCTCAAGTTGTCCCACCTCCTGATGTGGATGTCATCATGGTTGCGCCCAAAGGGCCGGGGCATTTGGTGCGGCGAACCTATGAACAAGGAGAAGGGGTTCCTTGTTTGTTTGCTGTATATCAAGATGCCACAGGTCAAGCACGCGATCGCGCGATGGCATACGCTAAAGGTGTCGGTGGAACTCGTGCCGGTATTTTGGAAACCACTTTCCGGGAAGAAACTGAAACCGATTTGTTTGGAGAGCAAGCCGTTTTATGCGGTGGCTTGAGTGCGTTAATTAAAGCCGGTTTTGAAACCTTAGTGGCTGCCGGATATCAGCCAGAATTGGCTTATTTTGAATGTCTCCATGAAGTCAAACTTATTGTTGACTTGATTGTCGAAGGTGGACTAGCAAAGATGCGCGACAGCATCTCTAATACCGCTGAATATGGGGACTATACTCGTGGCCCTCGGATTGTCAACGACCAAACTCGCGCCGAGATGCGTAAAGTTCTCCAAGAAATTCAATCGGGTCAATTTGCCCGTGAATTTGTGTTAGAAAATCAATCCGGTAAGGCTGGATTTACGGCAATGCGGCGTCAAGAGGCCGAACATCCGATTGAAGATGTGGGCAAAGATTTGCGAGCCATGTTCAGCTGGATGAAGAAAGCTTAAGAGCTATAGCAGTCCTAGCACATCGGTCAAGTAGAAGTATTTGACAAGAGAGACAAAATATGTGGGTTGTAGGGGCACGGCATTGCCGTGCCCTTACTGTATCCTAACTCTCGAAATTATGTCGTAAAGCAGTTAAGACAACAGTAGAGTGGGCATTGCCCACTCTACAAAAGAAGAAGTTATTTTTTGGTGCCTTTAAGGGTCAACCCAACGACCGTCAGCTTTGATTAAATTAATCAACTCCTCAACACCTTGCTCTTCAGGCACCTTTTTAATTTCTTCCCTGCCCCGATACAGAGAGATATAACCTGCTTGCTTACCCACATAACCATAGTCAGCATCGGCCATTTCACCGGGGCCGTTGACAATGCAACCCATAACGGCAATATCCAAACCCGTCAGATGTTTGGTAGCTTCCCGGACTTTGTGCAGTACTTCTTCTAAATTAAACAGGGTACGACCACAGGACGGACAGGCGACATATTCCACCATTGTCTTCCGCAATCCCAGCGCTTGCAAAATGCTGTAGCAGACGGGAATTTCTTTTTCCGGTGCTTCTGTCAGAGAGACGCGAATCGTATCGCCAATACCATCGGCTAGCAACGGTGCAAGACCAGCGGTAGACTTGATACGCCCATACTCGCCATCACCTGCTTCTGTGACACCCAGATGCAAGGGATAATCCATACCCAGTTCATCCATGCGCTTCACCATCAGGCGATAAGCAGCTACCATCACAGGTGCTCGCGAAGCTTTCAGGGAAATAACGATGTTACGGAAGTCTAGCGATTCACAAATGCGGATAAATTCTAGGGCAGATTCCACCATGCCTTCTGGGGTGTCGCCGTAGGAAAAGAGCATCCTTTCGGCAAGGGAACCGTGATTTACCCCAATCCGCAGCGCTTTGCCTTGATCGCGCAAGGAAACAACCAAAGGTTCTAGGGTTTCGCGGATTTTTTCACCAATTTCGTCAAATTCAGCTTGGGTGTATTCGGAGCGCTCGCTTTTCGGCTTCTCAAATACGTACAACCCTGGATTAATCCGCACTTTATCAACGTGCTTAGCCACTTCCAAGGCAATTTTCATGCCGTTGTGATGCACGTCGGCAACTAATGGTACATCTAAGTAAGTTTGGATAAGTTTTTGCTTAATCTCTGCCAACGCTTTGGCGTGAGCCATACTTGGCACAGTAACGCGGACGATCTCGCAACCAATCTCGTGTAAGCGACGAATGGCGGCAACGGAACCGTCTACATCTAACGTGTCTTCATTAATCATCGACTGCACCACTACCGGATGTCCCCCGCCAATGGTGACATTCCCAACTTTGACGGGACGAGTTTTGCGGCGATGAATGGTCGTATCAAACTCCGGTGGTTTGGGGGCAGTTTGAGGGGTCGGAAGAGTTTGCATAAACGGTGAGCTAGTTTCTGTAGCGAGAATATCGGGTACTTTTCTCTATTCTTTTCTCAGAGTGCCACAGTTGGGGTGATTTTGGGTTAAGGGAGGAGAAAAGCGATATACACTTTATGGGGCAGGCAAGATGCCTACCCCACAAGAAAAATTATTGATTGTGGGATGGGTGTCCCGCCCGTCCTTGCCTGTGGTGCAAGATCTGAGGTTACTTAAAGCTGCTTCAACATCGTCCCGCAGATTTTGCAAAAGTGAGCGTCTTTATCATGGAAGGGCAAACCACAACCAGAACAAACTTTCTCCACTTGGTTGGCTGTTTTGAGTAATTGCTTAATCAAATCCCCCAACTGCCAGGGAATCAGAGCAATCCCCGTCAAAATCATCAGGACTGTCAGCAATCGACCTCCTTCTGAAACCGGAGTCACATCACCAAACCCAACCGTTGTCATTGTGACGACTGAAAAGTAGAACGCATCCAAAAACGTTTTAAATGCCTCAGCATTAACTCCATGCTCAACTTGATATATCAAGCCAGAGTAAACAAAAATAATAGTAAATAGAGTAAATAATATCCTGGCAAAAATTACGCCATCTTCAGAGCTGATGCGTAAGAAATAAAATTTTAGGTTTAGAAAGCGAATTAATCGCAAAATCCTAAACCATCTGAACATCCTAATAAATTGGATATTAGTTAGTCTTAAAATAAAGGGAGTTATGGCAATTAAGTCAATCAGAGAAAAGGGGTCAAAAAAGAATTTAATTTTATTCTCAGCACACCAAAAACGGATTAAATACTCTGTAACAAAAACAATTCCAATTAATCGGTCAAGAGTATCAATAGTATTCTGAACCGAAGTAGGTAACGGGTAGGTTTGCGCTACGAAAATGGCTGAGGACAGCAGAATGAGTCCCAAGATCAACAAATTAACAGCTCTACCGACTGGCGTCTCAATGTCTTCTAAGTAATGGGCAATCTTTCGTCGTAGTGGTATCGGGGAAAAACTAAAATTAAATTCCATGACTTTTACCAATCACCCAATGACGACGGAAGAAACGGGCAAGCGCTGACTCTTCCAAAGATAAATAGATGGGGCGTCCGTGAGGACAAGTCCGAGGATTGCGTGTGCGTTTCCACTGATCTAAGAGTGTCTGCATTTCTGATAAACTGAGCGTTGTGCCGTTGCGAATAGCGCTGCGACAGGCAGTGGCTACTTGAGCGCCTTGCAAATCTCCGCCCAAACTGAGTTCTACAAGAGCATCTGCACAATCTGTTCGTTTTGTCAAGATTTCGGGAGCACTGCGTACCGCCCACAACTGCTCACCGAAGGGTTCTACCTCTAACTCCAAGCGTTGAAGTTGCTCGATTTGAGCGGGTTTTAAATGGTTGAGAATGATTGGGGGTTCTAAAGGGACAACTTGCCAGCGAGCGCAAAGTTGCTCATACAATACTCGTTCGTGGGCAATGTGCTGCTCAATCAACCACATTCCCGTCGGATGTTCTGCCAGGATATACATATTGTGAACCTGAGCAATTGCCCGTAGTTCAATTAGCCCAATCTGGGCCGCTTTTTGGGTATTTTTATCGTCTTCCGGCGTCGGTTGAACCGAGCGACTGACGTTGTATCCACCCTTTTGTTCGGATACCTTGAGTAACTTTGTCACCCGTTCCGATTGGGATGCTTCGGGAAGATTGGCGGGACTGATACGCAGTGCTTGCTCGATCGCACAGGATACTTGTTCCTGCCAGTAAGAAAGGGAGTGTAAGTAAATTTCTGCCTTAGCCGGATGACGGTTCCAATCAATTTGACTGGGGCAAAGTTGGAGGTGGAGAAAACAAACCGGAAAGCGATCGCGCGGTACGGTTCTTGCAAAAGCAGATAATATCGTTTGTTCTAACTCAGGCGATCGCACCAAGCGGCCATTCGTCGCCACCTTAACCCAGTCCGGGCGTCGCCGATGGCAGCGATCGGGTAATCCCAAAACTAACTGAATTTTTCCATTTTGGATTGAGTATTTTTGATTTTGGATTGAGGGATTGGAGATTGGGGACTGAGGACTGAGAATTCTCCTCCTCTCCCCCAGCACCCCCAGCACCCCCGCTCCCCCGCTCCCCCGCTCCTCAGCTCCCTTGCTCCCCCGCTCCTCAGCTCCCTTGCTCCCCAGCACCCCCGCTCCCCAGCTCCCTTGCTCCGGTATCGGGACTTCCAGCGTTAGTTGCTGCAAGTCTGTCTGCCGTACCTGCTTTAAAAGTTGAGGTAAAATCTGTTGTGCCGTTTTACCGGGACTGATGGTAAACCAGGGACGCTCGTTTTGCTGCACTTGCCAAGTGATGCGGGGATGGCAGAGGGCGACGTAGTGAATAATCGTTTGTACGGCTTTGAGTTGTTGGGCAATGCTGGGCAATCCCTTGCGACGCACCGGCCAATTCCCAAATAAATTCGAGACATTAACAACTGTACCAGGAGCGATCGCCGCAGCCTTCACCTGTATCGGTTCACCTTGAG
>JBFLZA010000376.1:0-8957 GCA_040756535.1 Cyanobacteriota bacterium | reverse complement strand
GGAGTAGTGACTCAGGAGGTGTGCAAAGCCTTGAATGACCGTATCCACTCCCTTACGCGGCACCATCCGACCCAATTGAAGGATGAGTTTTTCATTCGGGTCAAGTCCCAATGCTACACGCGCCAGTGCTTTTCCCACCGACCAAAACTGGCTAGGGTCGAAACCGCCGGGAATAATTGTAATTTTGGCAGGGTCGGCGTTATAAAAGCGGATTAAATCTTCTTCTTCCTGCGGACACTCTGCAATAATGCGATCGGCTTGGGCAATGATGCGCTCTTCAATTGCAATTCGTTCGGTGGGAAATTGATCAGCTTCTCCCTGATGGAAGCGACGAACGCGACCTAAAGCATGGAATGTCACAACAAAAGGAATTGCGATCGCCCGTTTAATTTCAGCAGCAACTAGACCCGACATCCAAAAATTAGCATGGATTAGGTCATAAGTTTTACCTTCGCGCTTGCAAAATTTGAGAATATATGCTGTAAACTCTGCCATAAACGGCAGCAAGTCTTCCTTTCGCACATATTCAGCGGGCCCAGCCGGTACATGAATGATGCGGACACCCTGAACCCATTCGGCTGCTTCAGGAAGTACTTTGCTATCCCGGCGCGTGAAGATATCCACCTCATAACCCAGCGTGGCTAAGTTCTTGGCAATTTCTCCGACATAGACGTTTTGGCCGCCGCCGTCTACACCTCCCAGAATGGCGAGGGGTGAGGCGTGTTCGCTAATCAAGGCAATTCGCTTATTCATGGTTTGCCTCCTCTAAGGTCTTGCACCCCCCTCAATCCCCCCTTATCAAGGGGGGAAGTTAGCTCCCTCCCCTGCCCCCCAGGGGGGGTGGGAGGGTTGGGGTGGGGTAGTCCTGCTACATTGAAATAGATAGAAGGACTCCCAGTTACTAAGGCAAACGCCTCATCCCAATCGCGGATAAATCGTTGAATGTTAAATCGCTCCTGTGCCTGACGGCGAGCACCTGCACTGAGGCGGTGAGCTTCCGTTGGGTCGTGGAGTAACTCCTGCATTCGCTCTATCAGTCGGTTAATGTTGGTATCGACGTAGCCAGAGACACCGTTTTCGACTACCGTGACCATTTCCGTCGTGGCTAGAGCGATAATGGGTAGACCGATCATCATGGCTTCGCATACCGCTAAACCTAAGCTGGTGTAACGAATGGGATTGAAAAAGAAGCGGTAGCGGGACTCAAAGGCACTTAAGCGATCGTGTTTGATCTCACCGAGTCCACCGAGTTTCTCTGAACCCATGCCTACTAAGTCGAGGGGAACTTGGTTGCGGATGCGATCGAATACATCGACACCTAGACGGCGACCCCGTGCGTGCAACCCATTCACGACCACCAACCCCCGCTCCAATTCGCCCGTATACCGAACATCCTCTGGCACAATCACCCCATGTTCGATGATGCGGGTGGGGGTACGCCCACTATCCCACATCAAGTCATTGAATGCTGTAACGTGAACGAGCAGGATGTTCGGGTCATCAACTAGATGGCGCGTATCAGTCGGATGCTCGCGGGGTGGGTCGTGCTCCAGATAAATCCGAGGCAGTTGGCGCTGCGAATCTGAGAGAATTTCGTATTGGTCTACGAGGTAGTTTTTCTGCGACTGAAACAGGACACAATCAAACTGTAAGTTTTTTACCTCCTCAGCCGGTACGTCATGGACGTTATCGGGCCAAGGAAAACCTTTTAAGCGACCCCCATAACCTTCGGGGCGATCGGGTTTGACAGGTAAGTAAAATTCATGACATGACTGTACTAAGTAGTATAGATAGCTACCGTGGATATGCCACGTCAGGATGCGTAATGGACGCATGGGTGTCACTAGCGCGATTGTTGCTATCTATACTCGATGAGTTCGCTAAGGTATGCATTGGACATTTGCCCAAGATGTTTCTGATCCCGACGTTCAGCTATTGTGCATTTGCACAATTGGTGGGAGTGGGGCGAAAAGCCCTCAATCAATTGCTACATCATGGTAGCGGCGGGTTGGGTATTCCTGGAAATCAAGAAACTTTTCTGGTTCATCAACTAAACCCGCCCCTACTCAATTTATGGGGTTTTCCATTTTGAATGCAAGAATTGATAATGCGTGAATTTGAGCGCAGCGAGTGACGCCTTCGTCGATTCGGAAAACATAAAATTTGTGCTACCAACTGAAACCAGACGGATGGTGAGGCTGTCTGAAGGGGGTTGACCCAAGAAATCGAAGTTACTGCTTGGGTTTATTAATATGTGCTAACACTGAATGCCAGTCAAAATATTGACACAGATGCAGCCAGTATTTGTCCTAAATGCTTTTAAAAATAGAGATATCAAGGCTCGGATAGAGGGAAAAATGTTTGGTATTGGCAAATTAAATTTATTATCTTTTAGTTTAATACTGATAATTGGTGGAATCACTTATGGTGGAAATAAAGCCATAAATGCAATCTCCTCACCAACGAGCCTATCGCTCGCAGAATCATCAACCAATCAAATAAAAACACTATCTAATAAAGGGCGAAATTTATCCCAACGAATCAATCTAACCAAACAATCGAAACCAGCCGTATCCGCCCCAGCTCCAGCAACTCTTAAAAAAGTCCAAGTCTTTTTTCCTAAACGGAATAGCGAAGATTTTACCTATGTGGAGCCGGTTTTGCGGACAACTTCAAGTCAGGGTTTAGCCCAATTTTCCATAGAACAATTAATTGCCGGTCCGACAAATCAGGAAAAAGCTCGTAATTTAATTGCTCCTATCCAACTTAGAGGCAGTTCTAATTGTGGCAAAGATTTTACGCTTTCCATCAGTAATGGAGTTGCTACTCTAAAATTTTGTAAATCGGTACTTTCCTCAGGTACTGGAGATGATGGTCGTCAAAAAAGCTCTATTAATGCCACATTAAAGCAATTTTCAACCATCAATTCCGTTATTATTTTAGATAGGAACGGCAAGTGCTTAAGCGATCAAAGTGGCGAGAATACTTGTCTAAAGAAACCGGAAAAACTGACATCCCAATCTCGGCTATCGATTTACGGTCTTGGGTCAGTTAAAATTAACATGACTGTTGCTGAGGCATCAGGCGTTGCTGGGACTCCCATCGTACCATTTAAGCCAAATCCCAATCCTGTCTGTAGTTACTACAAGCCAGCCAATGGACCTGAGGGTGTTACTTTCATGGTCAGCTCCGGTCGGATCGCTACGGTGGAGATTGAGACCAATAAGATTGTTACTGATTATGGTGCAAAAATTGGCGATTCAGAAAGCTTGATTAAGTCACTTTATCCTGCCGGACAAATTCAGACAGCTCGTCTTGCCAACAGCGAACAAGGTAAATCCTGGACCGTTCAACCGAGCAACTTTGCTGAGAAAAACTTGCGTCTGGTGTTTGTCTCTACGAATGGCAAGGCTGTGACTCGCATGATTGCTGGTAAAGTTCCAGAAGTCAATTATATAGAAGGCTGTCTTGATGTTCGCCCTGATTGATGGGGCTAGAGGTAAATTTGTTGTCCACCAATTTCTCTGTACCACCCATCCGGCGAATCAGCAGACCACACTCAGCCTTGTCAAAAACCCCGATTTGCCCAGTTTGAGTAACTTTAAGTTCGCAATGGACGCCGCAGGCGTCCCATTGCGGACTACTGAACCTATTGAATTTTTCGTTTGTGAAGGCTTGCTATACCTGCTGCAACGGCTTCAGCCAAAATACTGATGAGGCGGTATATCGCTACAACACTCAGGACGATTCCAGGGGAAAACGATTGATCTAAAAGTGCGATCGCAGTCGCTTCAAATACACCAATTCCCCCAGGTGCGGCGGGAAGAAGGGCTGGCGATAACCAAGCGAGATTAAACGCACTCAAAAGTAGGGGAATCTGATTTAACGTCACTGAAGTTAGTGCCAGAAACACCAATAAAAATCCCAGACTTCGCAGTCCTAAAAAGCCAATTTCTCCTAATAAGGGGATGAGAGGATAGGCTTCTATTTCCCAGGTCGCTCTCTCAACAGTCGTAGAATTTTTTCCCTTCCCATTAAATTTACCCAAAACTTGCAGCAGAGGATTTAAAAAGCGAGGGTGAAGGACAATTAACACCCCAACTAGACAAAAAACTTGCCAGTTCAAAAGATTGAAATTTTGTGCAAGTCCTTGATAAAGCTGACTACCGACGAGAACGAGAACTAGAGCTGCTGCTCCCATCAGCACGGGTTCTAGTAAGACGCAGAGGGTAGCAGTTGGAGCCGGAACACCAACCGCTGTGACGCTGGAAATTCGACCGTAGAAATGCCATACATTTCCGGGTAAATACTTAGCTATAGTGGTTTTCAAATAAATCTGAATTGCCCAAAGCCTACGTAAGGGATACTTAAATTCCTTAAAAATCAAACTCCAAACCCATCCGGCGAAAGCATTAGCGAATAAAGTCAAGATGAGTGCGATCGCTAAATAAATCCATCCTTTGTTGTCAATCCGAATTGCTGCGATTTCTGCCGCATTGGCGTTGAGTGCTTTACCTAAAAAAAACAGCACTCCTACCAAGATTACCCAGCGCAGGTAAGGCTTGAGAGAAGACCCGATTTGTTTCATAAAAAGTTTCTTAATAATTATCCCCAAGCTCGAATCGTATTTAGTAAAATAGGATGCCTTCGCGCTATAAGTAGAATGATGTGTCTTCATTCTAAACAACTATTGTTGTCTCTACGAGTTGCGATCGCCTCTAGTACTACCCGTCAAGCGATTGCGATCAGCGCAGCCTCCATAAAGGACGCGATCGCAAAAGCCATTGTGTTGGTTTTAACCTTACTCTTAGCCGCCTGTAGTATCACAAACAATGACCAAGCACTCACTACCCCAGTTGCAGCTCCAGGCGCATTTAAAGTCGCCATTCTGTTACCCGGACGCATTAATGAAAATAGCTGGAGTCGTGCTGGTTATCAAGGGCTGAAATTAATTGAAAAGCAGCTTGGTGCCCAGGTCGCATACCGTAGTAGCGTATTGCCTGATGAGGCAGAAACACTTTTCCGCCACTATGCTAATGCAGGATTTGATTTTATCATGGGTCATGGTGCTCAATACCTGACCAGCGCTGAAGTAGTGGCAAAAGAATTTCCCCGCGTTAAATTTGCTGTAACGGGTTCTTATGCAGGGAACAATAAAAATCTCGGAACACTCTCTTTTCGGGGTGGAGAAATGGGGTATCTCACAGGGATGATTGCCGCCCTTAAAACCAACACGAACAAAGTCGGTTATATTGGGGGCCAACCCTACCCAGCTACTACAGAAGGAGCGATTCTGTTTAAGCGGGGTGTCAAGCAAACAAAATCCTCTGTTACCCCCTTGCTAGACTGGGTCAATAGTTGGTCTGATACTAACAAAGCCAGAGCCATTGCACTCGCTCAAATCGCTGCCGGAGCAGATGTTATCTTTGTTGATGCCGATGAAGCCAGTTTTGGTGTGTTTCAAGCCGTGCAGGAAAGCAAAAAAGTTCGCGTCATTGGCTTGATTCATAATCTTGATAGAGTCCACCAAACACAACGACTCGCGCCAGAGGCTTTCATTACCCTTGTGGTTCAGCAGGTGCCTTCCTTATTGCTAGAGGGAGCTACTTTAGCACAGCAAGGTCGCTGGGAGGGCAAGCTCTATAAATTTGGCCTCTTAGAGGAAGTTCAAGACTTGGCTCTTTTTCAAGATTCCCTGACTCCCAAAGAAGAAGCCTATGTAAAATCAGCCAAACAGGATATTATTACAGGTAAAATTAATATCGATACTGAATAAAAATCTATTTTTGACCTTAAAAAAATATGAATAAACTTACCTAAGAATTAAATTCATGTATTTCAATTAAATTCTGTAATCATTGCATCTTATTTGGAATCCTAAATAATTTTTAGGTTGCTGCAAACAAAAAGGCAACCCTGAATAAGCGTTATGAATAAACGGTTGCCCAATACTGCTTCACCTTCAATCAGGTACGGATTGTTTTCAGTTGCGAATCAGCTCAGAATTGGTATAGTCCTGCTCGTTGCTTTAGTCCTGCTACTCACGTCAGGGATATTAATCTCCTTAAGCTTTCAAATGCAACGGCAGCAGCTCGAAGTGGTACAACAAGAGCGCTCTCGCGCAGCAGCAAGTGCCATCGACGCCTATTTAGATGACTTGCAGCGCAAACTAAGTTATTTAGCAAGGGTGCAAGGCTTAACTGACTTATCACCAGAAATTCAAAAAAGACTTTTAGAAGCCTTAATCCGCCACAATAGTGCCTATGAAGCCATTGCAATTGTAGATAGTACAGGTCAAATCATTTCGTCCGTTTCATCTTATCAAAAGGTAAATTTTAATAACTTAACCAATGCCCCGTGGTTTTTACGAGCGATTAAGCAACACGAAGATAGCATCAGTCCTGTAGAAATTGACCGCACTATTAACCAACCCGTTGTTACCTTAGCTGTACCCATCCGCAATCAACAGGATATTGTGAATGGTGTCTTAATTGCCCGAATTAATTTAAAGTTTCTTTGGTTCTTTATTTACCAAACCAAGGTGGGTAAAACGGGTTATGCCTATGTTATTGACAACCGTAACTTTTTAATTGCTGCTAAAGGGAAAGCAGCTGCTGTATCCAGTCTAAAAGACCTTTCAAATCGTCCCTTTATTCAAAACTTCACCCGATTAACCCAGGCGAAACCCCTGCCAATTTATCACGGGTTGAGAGGGGTTGAAGTGATTGGATCGATCGCTCCCATTCGCAGCTTGCGTTGGAAGGTGATTGTAGAACTCCCTACGGCTGAAGCCTACGCACCTGTGAGACGGATGCTTTTTGTCATGGGCGTGGCGCTGCTGCTGGCGATGATTATAGCAGCGGGTTTGGGAGTGTTCTTTGCTCGACAAATTGTGCGACCTTTACAGGTTTTAACACGAGCGGCGGCCCTGATTAGCGCCGGAGATTTGGATGCGGTAGTGAATGTCAGACGAAACAACGAGTTAGGCGCTTTAGCCGCAACCTTTAATCGCATGACAAATCAGTTGCGAGGGTTGATCGAACAACTCACTCGCAGCGAACAACTCTACCGCACAATGGCTCAAAATTTTCCGAATGGTGCAGTTTTGTTATTCGACAAAAACCTGCGCTATCTTCTCGCAGAAGGGACAGGGTTAGCGGCAGAGGGGTTATCGAAAGAGTTAATGGAAGGCAAATCCATTTGGGAGGCTTTGCCACCTGAAACCTGCATCCAAGTAGAACCGATTTATCGGGCAGCACTTACGGGAAGGGCAACGGTTACTGAAGTTTCCCATGATGAACACATCTATGTTTTGCACGTTCTCCCGGTGAAAAATGAACAGGGGGAAATCTTTGCGGGGATGGTGATGTCGCAAGATATTACCGATCGCAAGCACTTTGAAACGCAGCTAAAAGAAAGTGAACAGCGGTTTCGATTGATGGTGGAGGGCAGTGAACAAGTTTTCTTCTACGTTCACGACAATAACCATACTCTCGAGTATATCTCCCCCTCAGTAAAAGCCGTGCTGGGCTATGAGCCAGAAGAGTTGATCGGAAAAAACTGTAACATCCTCGTCGCGGGTGAATTATCCCTGGCAACAGCCACTGAATTGACCCAAAAAGCCTTACTAACCGGACAGGGCGGTAACGCCTATGTCGTCTTGTCAGGTCACAAAGATGGTCGAGTGCTGGTTGCAGAAGTTTCAGAGACACCACTAATCAGGAAGGGGCAAGTGGTCGGGATGCAGGGATTTATCCGAGACATTACCGAACGACACCAGGCGCTAGAGCAACTGCGTGCAACTGCCGAACGCGATCGCTTACTCGGAGAAATCGCACTGCGAATCCGTAGCTCCCTAGACCTCGAACAAATTCTTAATACCACAGTAGCGGAAGTGCGGCAGTTTTTGGCAACTGACCGCGTGATGATCTATCGCTTTGAAAAAATTGAAGCCCAATCGGAGGATAGATGGCGAGGGGTGGTATTAGCTGAATCCGTTGCTCCTGACTGGTTCTCTGCTTTGGGATTAGTCGTCGAAGATCGCGCCTATATCGACGAGATGCGAGAGCTTTATAGTCAGGGGAAGGTTTATGTATTTAACGATCTAACACTTCATGAGTTTTCTCAAGAGCGTTCCAAATACGTTGCTTTATTTCAGGTTAAAGCGAGTATTGCCGTACCCATTCTTTTGGGTGAGCAGTTATTTGGAGTACTCGTTGTTCATCAATGCACGGGTGCGCGGGAGTGGCAATGCTTTCAAATTGATTTACTGGAAAAACTGGCAACACAAGTTGCGATCGCTATCCAGCAAGCCAAACTGTATGAACAGGTACAGCGACTTAATGCCGATTTGGAGCAGCGCAATCAAGAGTTAGAACTTCGCGTTGCGGAACGAACCGCTCACCTCCAAGAAGCTAACAAGCAATTGCAAGTTGAGATTGTTGAACGTCGGCAAGCGGAAGAAGAACTCGTTACTGCCTATTACCACCTGCACGAAAGCGAGCGGCAATTTCGGACCCTAGTTTCCAACATTCCTGGCGCGGTTTATCAGTGCCATTGGGATGCTGACTGGCAGATGGAATTTATCAGTGAAGCACTCGAACAGATTTGCGGTTATCCGGCCTGTGACTTTGTTAAAAACCATCAACGTACCTTCAACAGCATCATTCATCCCGACGACTGCACTTTGGTTTATGCCACAGTGAGCCAAGCCATCGAAGCCAAAAAGCCTTACATCCTTGAGTATCGAATTATCCATGCTGATGGCAGTATCCGTTGGGTCTATGACAAAGGTCAAGGGGTGTTTGCAGAAGACGGAAAACTACTGACGTTGGATGGAGCCATCTTCGATATCACGGAACGCAAACGGGTACAGGAAGCATTGCAGGAGAGTGAAGAGCGCTATCGTAGCATTGTCGAGAATGCCAGCGATTTAATCGCCGTCCTCTCATTCGATG
>JBFLZA010000375.1:0-8961 GCA_040756535.1 Cyanobacteriota bacterium | reverse complement strand
TTTTGAGTTAGTAGTAACCTCTTGGGGCTGTGGGTTGGTCTTTTTGGGCGTTGTTGAGGTTTGAGGTCTCTCTGGCGCTGTCTGAGGGAGGTTGAGATTACCCGAAAGTTCTACTTTTGAGTTAGTAGTAACTTCCTGTTGTTGTAGGTTAGTCTTTTGGGGCGTCGTTGGGGTTTGAGGTTTCTCTGGGGCTGTCTGAGGGAGATTGAGATTCCCTGGAATTTCTACTTTTGAGTTAGTAGTAACTTCCTGCTGTTGTGGAATTTTTGTGGGCGTTGTTGGGGTTTGAGGTTTCTCTGGTGTTGTCTGAGGAAGATTGAGATTCCCTGAATTTTCTACTTTTGAGTCGTTAGTAACTCCAGAGGGGGGAGTGGCTTTTTCCGAGAGTTCTGAGGTTAGTGTACTAAATTCGATCGCTTTTAGCGTTTCTTGGTCAGCAACGCCATTCGCCGTTAGCCCATTCACTTTTTGAAATTGCTGCACTGCCGCTTCAGTCACAGTGCCGTAATAACCTGTAATGGGGCCTTTAAAGTATCCGGCGGCTTGTAGTTTTTTCTGAAGGGAAGTCACTTGAGAATTTTGGTTGCCTTTCTGAAGCGATACCGTGAGGCGAGGCGTTCCTTTATTCTCTTCAATGACTGTTTTTTGAGGGGCAGTCGGCTGAGGAGTTGCTGAGTTACCGACGCTAGATTCTAGAGGTTGGGAGTAAATTGAAGCGCCAGCACTAGCTCCCAACGCTTGGAGGGAGTCTGTGGTTCCTGATGCCGATTCGAGTGCTTTGAGTGTCTCTGTTCCAGCTACTCCATCAGCCGTTAACCCACGAGCTTTTTGGAATTGCATCACAGCTTTTTGGGTTAAAGGCCCGTAATATCCCGTGGTGGGCCCACTAAAGTAGCCTGCGGATTGTAGTTTTTTCTGAAGGGAAGTAACTTGAGAACTCCTCTCTCCCTTATTGAGTGCTAAAGCAGGTGCCGATAAACTCAACGAGGTTAGAGCAATAGCAAAGAAGATTAATGGAATCAATGCTCGCGTCGGCCACTTGAGCCAATTGAGTTCCCGGAAAAATACACTGTAATTCCGGGAGGTTTCCGATTGGAGGGTTAGAGGTGACTCATAAGTGGCAGCTAAATGCAGGTAAGACAGTGTTTCCATAATTGAGGGAAAGCTGGAGTTCAGGGTAAAAATAACACATATCCCTCTGGTTTCCTCAATTAATTACTCTAGGGCTACGAGAAGTCAGTTCCCAGCAATTTATCAATGGCTTGTAGGACTTCTTGGGATGTCATCGGTTTACTCAGATAACCATCCACTACCAGTTGTTGTCCTTGATTGAGGTCTGAGTGAGGTGTTTGAGCAGACAGAAAAATAAAGGGAATGTTAGCCGTAATCGGTTCATTCCGCAACTCTCTCAAAACCTCGTATCCATTAAGCCTAGGTAGTGCGACATTACACAAAATCAAATCAGGTACAACTTGTGTAGCTAATTGCACTCCCGTAAAGCCATCTTGGGCCCCGATCGCGTTAAATCCATTTGCCTCTAGTACATTTAAAAGCTGTAAGCGTATAATACCTTCATCTTCAATGACTAATATCTTTTTCATGTATTGAATTTTTAAAATCATCACCTGTTGTGTTAGCACGTGTAGTACATTTTAGCTACTTCTATTTCGCCTCTTGCTAAAAATTTAATCGTTAAAAAAATTGATTATGGCGATAATATGAGCGAACTGGAGCAGAAAAATTGGCATCAAAAAACCTGGGTTAGAGTACTAGTACTCTTGCTGATTCCGCTAATTATCGGCGGTCTTTACTGGATTTCTACTTGGCTAACTGTAGCAAAACCCAGAGCTGTACCGATTACTCCTGAAACTTCCAACCCGGAGCGTTGAAATGGTGGAAAAGGGGAAGGGGGGAAAGGGAAAAGGAAAAGGGGGAAAGGGAGATAATTCAATCTTTTCGCTGTTTTTACCCTCACTCAATCAAGGGCAAAGTATATGCACAAAAGCTGATTACTGATGATAGCTCGTACTATTCTTAATCACACGCAATCAACTTTTCAACTTCTGTAGAGAGTGCCACCCTACATCCATCCCAGAGCGGTAAAAAAAAGCCTCCTGTGAAGGAGGCAAGAGTTCTACAAGTAAGTTGTAGGGAGGGTTAAACTTTTAACCAAATAGGGTGAAACCGCGTACCGCGATTACTCCAGCAAAAGCAGCTGCAGCGACGGAAGTGATAGCTGTACCAAATAGCCACCAAGCAGCCGTTGCTGCGGCTTTTCGGGTTTCTTCCATTTGCCGTTTCGCGTTGTGCTTGAGTTCTTTGACTCGTTTTTGCGCTTCCTGCTGGATACGTTCGGCGCGGTGAAGGACGCTGTCGCGCACTGATTCTATTTGATCGACCATCCGATTGGCATCCGCCTCGGAGATATCCTCACGAGAACTCAAGATAGCCACTAAGGTATCCCGATCAAACTGGCCTAGACGATCGCGCAATGCCTCAAATCCCGCTTCTGGGTCTTCAAACAGTTGACGGAAGTCCCGCTTAATCCCTTCATAGTTGAGTTCGGGACGCTCCAAAGAGTTGAGGGAATTCCGGATTCTGCCAAAAACGCTATCGATCGCAGATTGTGCTCGCTGTTGGATCGCTTGAGCTTGTTCGACAAACTGATTGCGGACGGATTCGATATTATCAGCAATCTGGTTTGCTTCCTCTTCGGAGATATCCTCCCGTTGTGACAGCAGTGCCACTAAGGTACCCCGATCAAAGTGCGAGAGGCGATCACCCACACTCTTCCACCCTTCTCGTGGATCATTGAACAATTGTTGCAGATCTCGCTTAATGCCCTCTGGATTCAGCTCTTGTTTGTTCGTATTGCGGAGGTATTCTTCAAAATTACCTCTAAAATCCTGTACCGTATCTTTGGCACGACTTGCCAAGCGTCGTGGTGCTTTCACAACGCTGCGAATCGCATCTTGCACCTGATCGATAATCCGATTCACTTGCTCTTCGCTCAAGTCTTCTCGTTGAGAGAGTAACTTGACCAAGGTTTCTCGATCCATCTCAGAGAGTCGGTCTCGAAGCGCCAAAGCTCCCTGTTTGGGGTCATCCAAAAGTTTGGCGAAATCTCGCTGGAGTCCTTCGGGGTTGAGTTCTTCGAGGTTGGTGTTCCGCAGATACTCAGTCATCTGCTTCGTGAGGTGATCGTACTGCTCCTTAGCCTTACCTGTTAATTGTCTGGGTGCATTCAGGATGTTATCTCGCACGTCTCCAAACTGATCGATCACCTGATTGATCTGTTCCTCACTCAAATCACCGCGCTGGTTCAACAGTTGCACTAAGGTATCGCGGTCGAATTGAGAGAAGCGTTCCCGGAGTGCTTTGACGCCGGTTTGTGGGTCATCGAGGAGTTTTTGCAAATCTTCCTTGATGCCTTCGGGATTGAGTTCTTCTTTGTTGGTATTGCGTAGATACTCTTCTACCTTTTGCCTGAACTCATCAGCTTGGGATTTAGCTTGGTCTTGCAGGTTTTGAGCCTCGGACAAAACGCGATCGCGAGTGCTGTCTAAGCGATCAACGATTTGATTGGCGTCCTCATCGCTGATGTCTTGACGTGCCTCCTTGAGCATTTGCGTCAAGCTGTCGCGGTCAAACTGTGAAAGGCGATCGCGAAGCTGTTCAATACCCGCATCTGGGTCTTCTAGAAGTGTTTTAAAATCGCGCTCAATGCCTTCGGGATTGAGTTCTTCTTTACCCGTCGATCGCAGGTAATTTTCGATGCGACTGCGGATGTCTTGCGACTGTTCTTGAGATGCACTAGACTCAACTGTGTCAAAAACCTCCTTCCGGATGCCTTCCAACTGCTCGGCAATCTCTGAAACTTTCTCAGAGTCAAAATCACCCCGTTGCTTCAACAGTTGCACAAAATTGTCTTGATTCAGTTGCTCTAACTGCCGGCGAACAATTCCTGGAGCCGCTTCCGCATCATGGATAAGGTCTCTAAATTCCTGCTTAATTGTCTCTCGGTTCAAGTGCCAAGGTTTGGAATTGAGCAGGTAGTTTTCGACATCTGCCTTAATCGTATTAAAGGGTTGTCCCGGTAAGCGATCAGAGACCTTACTGGAAACCGTTTTTGCCTGCTCTGTTGCTTTATGGGTAAACTGTTGCAACTGACTGGAGATTTTTTCCACATCTACGTCAGACAAATCCGTCCGCGCCAGTACTCTACCCACTAGAGCGCTAACGCCTAGTTGCATGGCTTGCTCCCCGAAGCCATTGCCATTGCCGTTTTCGCCTTTACCCGATCCAACGCCAACGAGTTGCCCGATTTTATCGCTGAGTTGACCCGATGTGAGTTCCTCTGGACTGGCAGATTGAAGGAAGTTGAGCAATTGGCTTTGTGGATTGGTCTGTTGTTGCTGACCTAATACTTGCTGCCAAGCGGCTTCGAGTTGGTCTGCGATCCGATTGACATCTTGTTTGGATAAGTCAGTGCGACTACTAACTAAATCCACAAAGGTTTGACGGTTCACGTTTTGCAGAACATCACTATCACCTAGCGATCGCAATTCTGAACCGGTGAGCAATTTTTCAAAATCATTGCGAATTTGTTGGAGATTTAGGCTGGGGAGTTGCAAATCGCTCACGTAGTCTTGCACGGTCTCCCGCACACGGGAAGGGTCAACGGCAGAGCTCAATTCGCGGCGAACAGCAGCAACAGAAGCCTCAACTGTATTGACGATTTGAGCGTTAGCAGCTCTACCACCCAGCGCTGTGGCCGCTACACCCATGACTCCTTGCAAGCTTGTACCTGCCGTATTCGCGACAGAACCCACAATAGAGCCAATTGCAGAAGAACTGACCCAGATTAGCAGTAAGAAGAATGCAGACCAAATGACAACGCCAGTAATTGCTCCCAAGGTGACGCTGTTAATCAGAGTCATTTTCACCGCCAGAAAGCAAGCCATAAAGATGGCGATGTTGACTGTGACTAAAGCCCATGCACCAACTTTGGATTCAATGATGCGAAGCTTGCCACCCCAGGTATCAGCCGCCTCAGCCTCTAGCGAATTTTCCCCAACTGAAAAATCTGCTGCGATCGTCAAGTTGGTTAACAGAAACTGGAAGGCAAAAGCCATCAGTACCCCAGCTATCAAGGCCACAAAGAATTGGGGACTCGAAAAGACAACGGTTGCCTCCACTGGAGGGCTAATCGGTTGAGCCACTGGAGGAGCCTGATGAACTTTGGCAAGCCAAAGTTGGGGGCTGTATAACCCCAGTATTATTGCCAAATTTTGAAACATAATTTTTTCCTCTTCAAGTATTGAAGACGGCGTATATCTATCTAAAAATGCGTTACCATTACAGATTTTGTAAAACTTCTGTAACGCCGTACACGATTACACCTACCTTCATGGTTATTCTTAGAGGTTGAGGCTAACTCCCTCTATGGTGTGAAAGTCGAGTAACGGATTGTAAAAAGAAGAGGATGTTTGCGATCGCGCTTTCTCCATCTACGGCAATCAACGTGAACTTGTATCCCTATTTACTTAGCAACTGCTCATATGCTGTTAGCTAGCCTTATCCAGTAGCAACGGTTGCAACCCTTTTACAGATTTTAGTTCTAAGCCTCGCTCAAATATTTCATCTATAGGAAGCATCTGACCGTCAACGGTCATAAACTTATGATCTTTCGTGGCGCGAATCACTGAACCGTCTTCTAGAGCATACTCAAATACTTCTTGCTCTCCCCGGTTATGCCACTGTGCGATCGGTTGCGTATAGATATAACCGTTGCTGTCAACACTGTATACCGTACATTCAATGCCCTCTTCAACAATTTTACCAATGGGCATTGCTCCATATTCAACCGTCAGAATCTCAGTATCATAACTCAAGCAATATTCAGCAAATAAAATCATTTGCTCGAATAATTCTTCTGCTACTCTCTTAGGAACACCATTTTTAGCTGAGCCATCGATAAAAGTTTCTCGATGCTTTTGCATCTCCGAAACCTTCTTCTTACCCATGGCCCTTCGAAGTAAATCGGCTTGCCCTAAAGAATATCCTGCCAAGTCTTGAGCCATCTTCATGATTTGCTCTTGATAGCAGTTATGAGTGACAATTCCATGAGCAAGAAAATAGGGTGAATCTTGCTCTTCCATTTGGATGTCAAAACATTCTTCTAAACCTGTTTCTTCAACCAAGGCAACATAAACCATTCTGACATCTTGCAAATATGTTTCTCGGTATATATTCTGATAAAAATGATCCCAATCATCTATCTTGGCTTTATACTGAGATGACTTGGGTTTTAATAAAGTTGCCCCTTGCAGTGAGCGTCTTGCTACCTGCCTTGTCAAGCGGTCTGTAACAGGAAGAGATTCAGCTAATAGCTCTGCCAAACTCTCTGATGGAATTTGCAGATAATTACCTAAAATTTCAGCACAGAGTTTGCCCGGAAGTACTGACTTTTTTAAAATCGAGCTAAACCGATTTTTATCAGCAATCAAAACATAATTATCAGCAACAGAATAGGATATCTTTAAACTCCCCAATAGCAACCCAACTTGTTGGATTAACTGGGGAGACGAACTACGAAAATATACTAATCTTTCACTATAACATCCCTCACTGTCCCATAGACCTCGTAATAAATCTATCCGGTCTTGTTCACAGTAATCCAAAACATCTTCAGGTAAATGCTTTTGAACTGATTTGACCTTCCATCCCCTTCCACCGTATAAGCAATCCAGAAATTGGGTCAGAGGGGTTAGTTTGGGTTGTGTCTTAAACTTTGAGTAAGCATACCAGCATCTTGTATTGAAGTAATATTTGGGTTCGCCTCCCCAAGTTTCGGCAATCAGATTCGCTACCCATGCAGCCGTTTCTTCGGTTGAACAAGCAATATTGGGAGTTGAAAAGACTAGATTCCCATCTCCTATCAGTAGACCTAGTAAGTAAGCTTCATGGTGACATAGTTGTTTACTATTGTTGGATGTTGGCCATTTCTCATACAGTGCAGAACCCATAATATGAGCATTCTTGAGTCCTTCTACCGCTGGTTTCAGTTCATAGGCAAACTTATCTCCATCTGGTGTTAAAAAGCGGTGGTTCTTGCTGGAGTAAATGACCGTACCACTAGAGAGGGTAATTTTTAGAATTTCTTTGACACCACTGTACCATTGCTTAGCTACCTTAGCTGACCAAACTTGTTTACCATCAGACGTTAGTACTACATCACCGGATTTGATATTCTCAATTGGAACACAAGACCCATCTGGTTTATTGATGAGCGTACCTTTGGGTAAACAAAGCGTACCGTAAGTTTCGTTCAGGATGGGTTCTAATAAAGGGTGTTGATACTCTACTTTTTCTTTACCGTGTTTGCGGTTGATAAACTTAGGAATCAGACCAGCATCGAGGGGGCCAGGTCGATAAAGGGCTAAAATTGAAGAAATATCTTCAATACTAGAGGGTTTCAAGTCTCGCACAACCTGACGCATTCCTGAAGATTCTAACTGGAAGATTCCTTCTAAATCCCCTTGTTCTAATACTTTGTAGGTATTTTTGATATCTTGTGGGAGTTTCTTAACTTCACCTTTGGTTATAATATGAAACGCTCTTCGCTCATCCAGAGGTAGCTGATCTAAATCGAGATCAATATTTTTATTTCTCTTAATTAATTCCGCTGCTTTTTGGAGAGTAGTAAGGTTCTTTAGACCTAAGAAATCCATCTTTAATAATCCCAGCGATTCTAGGTCTTCCATGAAATACTGGGTGATGACCGCGCCATCATTATTCACTTGTAAAGGTACAATCTCATCCAAAGGTTCTGCTGAAATCACGACACCAGCCGCATGAACCCCAAACGTTTTATTGGTTCCCTCAATCCGTATTGCCATGTTGACCCAATGCTGGACTTTTGGGTCTTTTTGGTAAGCTTCTCTAAATTCTGGCGCAGGTGTTTCTTCAGAAATCATCACGGAGAGTTTGGTGGGTTTCCCTCGCATTACAGGAATTAGCTTTGCCATATGGTCAGCTTCCTTGTAGGGAATATTTAATACTCTCGCAACATCTTTTAATACGGCTTTTGAGGTTAGACGGTTAAAGGTAATAATCTGAGCTACTCGGTCTTCGCCATACTTTTGGGTGACGTATTTAATCACTTCGTCGCGTCTTTCAATACAGAAATCGGTGTCAATATCCGGCATTGATTTCCGCTCTGGATTCAAGAAGCGCTCAAAGAGAAGTCCATGATGAACAGGGTCAATGTTGGTAATTTTTAGGGAGTAAGCAACAAGCGAACCTGCTGCCGAACCTCGACCTGGCCCAACGGGAATGCCATTCACTCTAGCAAAATTGATGTAATCCCAAACCACTAAGAAGTAGGTAGAAAACCCCATCTCCTGGAGCATTTTTAGTTCATATTCCAACCGCTGTTTATAGACGGGACTAATTTCACTTCGGGAGCGACATTTGGTGCGTTCTAAAAGTCCTGTCCAAGCGAGTTCTTCGAGGTAAGTATCTGCTGTATAACCACTAGGAACAGGATAATTGGTGATGCGCGGTTCGCCCATAATGTCGTAGGGCTTAACTTTGTCAGCAACTTCGAGGGTATTTGCGATCGCTTCTTGGATCACCTCATCCGGTAGATGATCCCGGAACAACTTCGCCATCTCTTCAGCTGACTTGAGATACTCGGTGCCGCTATAGCGCATCCGCTTTTCTTCTTCAATCAGCTTACCCGTCTGAATACACAGTAAGGCGTCGTGTGCTTCTACGTCGTAGCAGGAGATAAAGTGAGAGTCATTCGTTGCGACGATCTTAATCCCCAACTCGCGGGAAATCTTGACTATCTCAACGTTAACGACGCGGTCTTCTACAGAACCGTGGTCTTGAATTTCTAAATACTAATCAGCCCCAAAAACGTTTTTGTACCACTGCGCCACCTCACGCGCTAGC
>JBFLZA010000374.1:0-8962 GCA_040756535.1 Cyanobacteriota bacterium | reverse complement strand
ATTGCCAAGAACGAGAACATTCCCTTGTAAGCTCCAGTTGGGGTGAGCGAGTTCCGGCAAAACCTCGAACCATCCGCCAGCATCATTGCGTGCTGTAGCGAAAACCAAGTTGGTTTGGTTCTTTTGCACCGAGGCGCGAAGAGACTGGGCGAGTTTTTGGTCGTTTTCCTGTTTAACTTGAGGGCGATCCAAAAGATAATCAATCCCCACCACTTTGGCATCGATCGCAGAAAGCTTATCCACCAACTTTGCCAGATAGCTGCGATCCATAGGTACAGCCGGATAGGGAATTTTTGCCTTTTGGATCGATTCTTGGTCAATTTGTACCAGCAGTACAGGAGGCTGCTTGGTGGTTGGGACTTGATGAGTGATTTGGCGATACTGTGCTTGAACTAATACCCGTCGTTCTAATAAATTGCCCTGTAACGGAATCTGCCAACTCATAAAGGCTAATGCTGCAAATGCGATCGCTTCCCGTTTTGTCGGTTTCCAGCGCTTCCACCAGGATTCAGGGGGTTTCAGGCGAAATAGGGGAGCACCGGGATGTCGAAACAGAGAGGGAATCAGGTAAGCACAAGGGTAAGTCAGATGTTTCTCTAACTGGAGATACTGACAAGCGGCTAGTAGAGATTCGTGGACATCTTTATATTGGGCCAGGCTTTGAAAAAACCGCACCAAAAATTCTTGGGCGACATCATTGTGAATAGGTTCTCGCATCACTGCCACCTGACTCAATCCCAAACTAATTAGGGCGTTGGCAATGCTGAGTCCCTTGCAGGAGTTAAATAGGGCAAACTGTAAGCCGCGTTCTATAGCTAGTAAGAGGGACTGTTCGATTTCTTGAAGAAAGAGAGAGGCACCGGGAGCGATGACCAATTCTCCTCCTCCGAATTCGCTTTCATTACTGTGTCCCGCAAAAAATAAGACATCCCAACCGCGTTCATCAGCGATTTTCTCAACAATTTGGGCTTTGAGTTCCCCAATATCCTTTTTCTCTTGCCAACCAATAAACTCAATGTCGGCTATTTTAGAGAGCGATCGCAACGCTTCTTTATCTGCTGCAAAATCTAAACCCGTTTCATCTCCCAAAATTGCCAAAATCCTGGGTCGATGACGCCGATGCTTCTGATTAATCGTTAATTGCTGACGATTGGGAGGCGTGCGGACAATGCGAATTTTCCCAGCGGCGGCAAACTCTGTACCAATTTCCCAAGCTTCCCAAGGCAACCGCGCTAAATCGATGGGATCGCACGTCAGAAACACTTCGACAGTTGGGATTAATGCTTGAAAATTGGGACTTGAGCAGTTTTCAGCATTGAGTCCCCAGTCACCAGTTCCCCTTCCTCCATCCCTAGCGGATTGGGCGAGACAAGAGCGAATTTCAAATAACTCACCCCGACGCAACCAGTTGTGAAATTCAGACAACAGCTTTGCTTGTGACTGTACCAGTTTGGCGTGCCAATCGACTGGTGGTGGAGCAATAGTGCCGTTTTCTGCCACTCTCCCTCGTAAGGCAGCCTGATAAAAATTCAGATAATCTGCGTTCCACTCCTTGTAAAGAGCATCGAGAGTTTCGGGGTAGGGAAGTGTGACGTTGAGTTGCAGCCCTTGTCCCCAAGACAACTTAAATAGACAAGTGTTCTCAATTCGTCTCACTTCTAGATCGAAAACAGAGGCAGTTTGCAGCATAGGATTCGGGAAGGGAAGTTTGGGAAGAAACAACTATCGATACACCCTTGTACAAAACCTTGTTTCAGTATTTGAAATTCATTAAAGCTCTTGTTAATTAATAAACATATTGTTTGTTATACGCTATTGATAACCTATATTGATTATCAACTATTTCTCAACGAAATCAAATTTTTTTATCACAAAACCTTACCCATTAAAATGAAAAGTGCCCAGTAATAGAGATGGTTCAGACGCTGATTTACTGCTGTTGGTAAGGCGGCATAAAAGGTATTCCTTAAAGCTTGAGTTCCGCCATCCGATACCGACCACAATGAGCCAATAGCTGCCTTAGCTCCAGTTCGTTGCATTTGGTAGCCAAACTGGAAGAGATGAGAGGTAAGCGGGAAGAGGGGGGATGTCACCTTTCATCAGTAGCGTTGTAGTAGCAAGGCTGAGGGATCGAAAATGGGGATGCATTACCGAGTTCTCCAACGACTAGACAGCAGATTGCTCACTCACTTCTCTATATCTCTCACCTCAGGGGGACTTATGCAAAAATTTTCCAGATTTGGAGTAAGTTACCAGAACTGGAGCGTGATGTCGCTAGTTTTGGGATGACTGGAGGAAACGCGATCGCGCGATCGCAGATAAATTCTTTTACAGGAAAAAAGGGTTACCGCAACTGCTCTCTTATGCTTATTTTGTCTTGCTTCAACCGGGAAATCCCCCCACCTATCAACAGATGCCGCTTTTGAACTTGATGGATGCTGAAAGTGCTATCCAGTTATTGCAAGTTCTCAAAGCAATTTGTCAGCAACAAATTGCTCTAATACCAAGTTGCATTCATACGTAGCACATTCATTTTCTGGAGCGTCCGGAGCGTCCGGACCGGACTGAAGAGTATAATCCTTCGCTTCGCTTTGTAGCCAAGAGGCGCTTTTTGGAAATTTTCCATAAAATTCATTAGCTTCTTGATAAGATTTTGCAAGATATATTTTCTTAGAGACCTGTAGAGGTTAATCACCAGAATTCCGGTAGGAAAGACTGGTTGTATTGCCTTGACAAAGGCAAGCAGTTGAGTTCACAACTGCCCTAATCAGTCTGAGAGGGACACCTGTATTTTTTTATACTATGGCTCATTCTCATTTCTTAAAAAATTGGCTTGCTCCTGTGCGGATTCTGATTCGACCAATGCTGTTGATTTCACTGGGGCTGCACGGTCTAATGCTGAATATACCAATTGTCTCTCAACAGCAGACCGGGTCTCGTTCTGAGAAAAAACCAGTATCCGTAAACGTTACGCAGTTACCCCCTCAACCGTCTCCTCAACCCTCTCCAACCGTTCAACTGCCCACACCTTTTCCTAGTGTGCAGCCAAAGACACCTTTACCTGTCACTCCTTCTCCCCAAGTCCAACCCAACAACCCACTGATTGTTAAACCTTCTCCACGACTTCAGCAACCCCAGCCTTCTCCAAGCCTGGTGCAAAATCCCCCTACGCCCACGCCGACACCCACACCTACGCCCACGCCGACACCCACACCTACATCTACAGCCACGCCGACACCTACGCCGACACCCACGCCTACGCCGACACCTACATCTACAGCCAAGCCTACACCCACACCTACACCTACACCTACACCTACACCCACGCCGACACCTACACCCACGCCGACACCCACATTAGCTGCTCAGTTCGCTGGTTTTCCTCATTTTGAGGAAGCTCAACCGGGCTGTAATGGTCTACTAGGCTGTTGGCAAGTACCAGAAACCCAGTGGCGTTCTGTATCTCAAAATCTCCAGCAGAATCTGGAAGATCAGGGGTATGAAGTCCAGCCGTTAGACATTGAAGATGATACAGGCAGAAGGGTATTTAAGGTGTCTAAGGATGGTGAGATCAAGTATTATGTCAATCTGCTTTCCAGCGAACAAGGCACAGTCTATCGGCTTTCTGAAGAACCGCTTACCCGAGAAGAGTTCGAGCAAGCTGCTGCAAACTAGCAACTGAATGTTATTGACATGATGAAACTGAGAGTTCTTATCCCATTCCTACTGCTCTTCACCCTTTTTAGTTGTGGAGAGTCAGGAAATGAAATTGAAAAATCTAAGGCGCAATTAAAAGAAACGAAGAAATGCTCCGGTTGTGAACTGAATAAGGCAGAACTTGGAGGTAGCGATTTATCTGGTGCTGACTTGAGTAGTGCCAAGCTCAATGAGGCTAATCTCAGTAGCGCTCAGCTCACTAATGCCAATCTCAGTGGAGCTTTTCTGGATAGTGTCAAACTGAATGAAGCCAATCTCACTGGTGCCAATCTCACTGGTGCCGGTTTAACAGCAGCCAATCTCACTGGTGCTAATCTCAGTGGTGCCAATCTCAGTGGTGCTTACCTCAAAGGGGCAGACTTAAGTGCAGCGGTGCTTACAAATGCAAACTTGAAGGATGCTGACCTGAGTACTGCCAAGATTGAGGGGGCAAAGCTCGATGGTGCTGACCTCAGTGGTGCAATTATGCCAGATGGGTCAATCAAAGAGTAGCCGGTGGAGTGACGACCCCTGCATCTGATGGAATTGCGATCGCATATTTTACTCCCCTCGGAGGTATAAGAATACCGATACAGGAAAGATAAAAAATTCTCCTTTCCCCTTTCCCCCAGTTCCTATATTACTTATTAGGTATTCTTCGGTTGGTAAACGAGTAAGAGGGCGCACCCCTCAAGGGGGTACGCCTGATTTCCTCACAAAAGGATGTCACTACCTGGCAACCGTAGAGTAGAGATGTTTGTGTCGTTTTTCTCTACTTCCTACTTCCATCCAGCGCGATCCATGATTTTAAGTGCCTCTGGATTGTTCTTCCCGAACACAGCAGCGAGGGTTGTTTCGTCGCCCTTGAATTCACCAAAGCTCTTGACAATGTTATCTAGGGCAACACCCTTAACAATGGGGTATTCATAGTTGCGGCTGGCAAAGATTTCTTGAGCCTCAGGAGTAACCAAAAACTCGAGAAACTTCTGCGCTCCCTCCTTATTCGGGGCAGTCTTGACTACAGCGCCGCCAGAGAGGTTAATGTGGGTACCGCGATCTCTCCGATTGGGGAAGAACACCCGCACTTGTTCTGCAACTGCTTTATCCTCCGGCTTTTGGGAATTCGCAAGGCGAGCGAGGTAGTAGTGGTTGACGATCGCAATGTCACCAACACCATCCGCAACGGCCTTAATCTGAGCGGTATCGTTGCCTTCTGGGGGTCGTGCAAAATTGGCGACTAAACCGCGAACCCATTCCTCCGTCTTCTGGGGGCCGTGAGCATTGAGTAGCCACCCAGTGAGAGACTGATTATAGACATTACTCGATGAGCGAACAAGAATTTTGCCTTTCCACTTGGGATTGGCAAGGTCTTCGTAGGTTGACAATTGCGACGGGTTAACCTTGTCTTTGTTGTAGATCATGACCCGCGCTCGCTTCGAGAGACCAAACCACATCTTGTCGGGGTCTCTAAAGCTTGCTGGAATGGTCTTTTCCAGCACCGGTGAAGAGATGGGCTGCAAGATTCCTGCTTCTTTCGCCCGCCAGAGACGACCGGCATCAACGGTAATTAATACGTCCGCCGGACTATTTGCCCCTTCGCTTTTAATCCGCTCAATTAATTGGTCAGCCTCAGCTTCAACCAGGTTAATTTTAATCCCTGTCTTTTTGGTGAAGCTTTCATATAGCGCATTGTCCGTGTCATAGTGACGTGCCGAATAAAGGTTGATCACCTCTTCCTGGGCTACGCCGGGGGCTGGCTGGCTAAAATGTCCCACCACTACCACTAACAGCGCTGTGATAGCAGCTATCAAGGTTCGTCTAGCGATTTTCATCTTCTCTGAAGTGTTCCTGTTTGACCTTGCTACTAGGTAGATGTTACTGATGCAACGCTCTTCCTTCGGGGTATTGTACTGCTAATGCTATAAATTCTTGATTAAGAGTTGAATTTTTTTGAATTTATAAGCAAAATTGCCTGAATAAGCTATACAGCATCAGGCAATTATTTGTCAATCGTTAAACACAATTGGAAAAATTTAGCAGTAACTTTTGAATTCTGAAGTCCTTCAAATTACTGAATTTCACGGCGGATAGCGCTGACAGCTTGTTGGTCGCCAAGTTTTTGGAAAATTTCCATAGCTTGCTGTAAAGTTTCTTGCGCTTTCTGTTTTTGGCCTAGATTTTGATAAACTAAGCCAAGGTTGCGAAGGACGATCGCTTCACTGCGAGGAGCGCCAAGTTCTCTGAAAATTGCCAAGGCTTTCTGGTGAGACTCTAGCGCTTGGTCGTACTTCCCCTGATTGTTGTAACTGACTCCTATATAATCCAGAATTACGCCTTCTCCTTGGCGTTCGCCAATTTCTCGAACAACCTTTAAAGTTTCCTGATAAGTCTCTAAGGCTTTGTCATCCTGACCGAGTTTTTGGTAAATCATACCAATGTTGCCAAGAACAATGGATTCACTGCGACGGTTGCCGACTTCTTGGAAGATGGCTAAGGCTTGTTGTTGAAACTCCAATGCTTTTTGATTTTGCCCCTGAAGTTCGTAAATTCTGCCGATATAATCGAGGACGATTCCTTCTTCCCAACGCTCACCCAGTTCCCTGGTAATTCCCAAGGCTTTCTGATAGACTTTCAGAGCTTGGTCATATTGATTTAGAGCGTCATAAACTCGACCAATGCGAGAAAGAACAGCAGCTTCACCAGAGCGATCGCCAATTTGGGTAAAGATAGCTAACGATTGCTGCAATGTCTCCAATGATTCTTGATATTGCCCTCGCTGATACTGCTCATAACCCTTGTTAAAGAGTTCACTTGCCTTAGATCGTTGGTCTTTCGCGGTTTGGGCTTGTGCTGTCAAAGGTGCAAGTTGAGAGGAAATGGGTAAGAGGGAAGGTGTAAAAGAAATTAATACAGTTGCAGTAGCAAGTGTCAGGTATTTAATAGGGAGTCGCATCAGGAAATTCTCCAATTTTGAGTTGATAGATTGTGTTGTGTGAATGCTCAGAGTCATACAAAGTTGCGTTCAAATACAGTATTTGAGACAGACGCTCCGGATGCTCCCGAAAATGAATGTGCTGCGTATGAATGCAACTTGGTATCAAGAGGAAATAAGGGATTTAACGCATAATTTTAATGACTTAATTACTGGGAAATTAAAGCTTTTAGCTGGGCTTTCTTGCACTTTCTAAAGCTTGTTCGGCTTCTTTCATCAGCGCCAGAATCGACTCTTCAAGTTGAGGTTTTTCCAATTCCCGAACTATAGGCAAGCAGAGCTGAGCGTATTCAACAACCTTGGCATAGTCGCCTAATCCATAGGACGCTACTGTCAAACCCGCCAAAATCGCCCCTTCTGATTCGCGATCGCTGAGTTCGCGGGCAATGACTAAAGCTGGTTGCAAGTATTCCATCGCACGGGAGTAGTCATCTAGCTTTAAGGATGCAGCGCCTATAGAGCGCAGCGCATCCACTTCCCCTTGGCGATCGCGTAATTCTCGGACAATGGGCAAACGCTGCTGGTTGTACTCCATTACCTTGGCATACTCTTTTAACTCATAGTAAGCATCACCGAGAAGCTCCAGAGCGTAAGCTTCTTTTTTGCGCTCACCTAGTTCCCGTGCCAGTGCTAAACTTTGCTGAGAGTACTCAACCACTTTGGTATACTCGTTCAGGTTTTGGTAAGCCGCACTTATACGAAGTAGCACTTGTACCTCATCTTTCCGTTCACCGAGTTCTTTTGCGATCGCTAAACTTTGCTGATAGGGCTTAATAGCATCAGCGTATTTGCCCGACATTAAGTAAGCATCGCCTAACCCTTCAAGAAACATAGCTTCTGCGCCACGATTATCAAGTTCCTTTGGGTTAGCTAAACTTTGTTGAAAATATGCGATCGCTTTAGTGTATTCCTCTAAACTTTCATAAGCCATGCCCAAAAAGCCCAGAGTGATTCCTTCACCTTTGCCATCACCCACTTCTCGATAGAGAGTCAGTGTCTTCTGCCACGTTTGAATCGCTGCCTCTATTTTATTAGCTTTAAACTGCTCAAGCCCTTGCCTAAGTAACTGTTTGGCCTCATCTTGAGAGGTGGCGGCAGTGCGATCTGAATTGGAAAATAAAGATTCAATGCTTGTTCCTTCTCCAGATTCGAGAACTTTCGCCTCAGCCCGAAATTGCCAAGGTGTTGCGGTGGCTAAGAGGGTGAGCAGTGTGGCTAGTCCAATTCGTTGAAGTTGCATAGTGGTTAATACTCTGCTGGAGTGTGTGAGGTGTGGTTTTGTTCTCTAACCTTTTCTATTTCTCAAGGGTGGGAGCTTATGCACTTTTTTTGACATTTCCTAACAGCAATCTAAAAAAATATTCAGTTAAATTAAAAAAGCAGCTCTTTAGCGAGACGAAATGAGTTGTAAAACCCCTCCCCCTTGTCCTCCTTGTCCCCCTTTTTTTCACGAATCAAATCCACTTGCTATATTCCCTATTCCCTGTTCCCCATAGTGTGAGCTAAGTAATTCCGAATCGCTTCTTCAGTTGCCCGATCGCCAAATGTTTTAACAATTTCTAAAGCTTTTTGGTAGCACTTTGCCCCTTGGTCATGCAAACCGAAACGCTTATAAACGATGACTAAATTTTGCAGTAACCGCTCGATCGCAGCCATATCAAAGAAAAGCAATTCACTACCAGCCGTGTGGTTGTACGCTTGCAAAATCTCTAAGGCTTGTAGATGATACTTCAGAGCAAGGGCAAGATTGCCCCTCGTGTAGTGAATGGCTCCAATGTAATCTAAGCTTCTTGCTTCAGCATTCGGTGAATCACCGACTTCCCGACGAATTGCTAAAGCTTGGGTGAATAATTCCAAGGCTTGCTGCTGTTGAGAGAGCTTAATATAAGCTGTACCCATACTCTCCAAAATTTTTGCCTGACTCTTGCAGTTGCCGATCTTTTGACAAATGGCTAATGCTTGTTCAAACAATACTAATGCCTGACGAGCTCGTCCCATTTGCAAATAAACATCCCCAATATTGTGAAGGGCAGCGCTCTCCCCGTCAGGTGAATTCCCTAAAGTTTGAAACGTATTCAGGGCTTGACGAGAGTACGATAACGCCTGCTCGGACTGACCTAAACTGTTGTAAACCTCTCCAACATGATTCAGCAAAAGAGCGACGCCTGCCTCATTATCCAGATTTTGGAAAATTGCGATCGCTCTTAAATAAACTTTCAGGGCCTTGTGTTCTTGACCGGTCGGGCGATAGGCGGCTCCCAAGTAATTGAGAAT
>JBFLZA010000373.1:5473-8992 GCA_040756535.1 Cyanobacteriota bacterium | reverse complement strand
ATGTATGCCAATAAGTTATTCATTAATCTCGAAAAATTATTTAATTAAATCTTAATATTACAGGATTTTGGCAGAGCTTGATTCTATTTCGGAGATGTCTATCGACTCGCATCCATAAACCTGCCCAGGTTTCTACCGCCTCAGTTTTCAGATACCCAGAAAACTTTAACCGCTGGCGTCGGTAGTGGTCTGCCTTGAACATCTGCATCATCGTTCCGAAACCGCTTGGGGTCGGAACCCTCGACTGGATTAAACCACTAGCACAACCACTATGCTTTACAGCATGGTCAATCCTCATGTCATAGTCTTGCGGGTGAGAACCACTTGCCCTCCAGCCTTTGGGCATTGTCTCTTCATCGTTTTGCATGGAGGGATTGCTTGGTCTATCGCCCCGCTCATACAGAGAGCTTGGATTAGCGTAGTCACTTTCTTCTAGGCTGAGATTGAAGGTGCTAAAGCAGCAGACAAGCGTTTGCCTGTCTACCCCAGATTCGCCATTAAGAACCTTCGCGATGGTAATGGAGGCAAGTCCAGTACGATTGCTCAACTCTTCCAGGGTGTAGCGTTCGCCATAGTTGTCCCAGATTTCTGATTTGTGCTTGGCATCTAGGAATTTTTTTAAGCCTTGAGCGGTGAGAAGCACACCCCGCTTACGTTTTGGATTTTGTACTTGCCTCATTGGTGATTTTGTCCCTAAAAGCTCTAGACAACGTGGAGACCTCCTCTACCTGAAGGGGAGCGCAAACACGGTTGCCGAACTGCCAGAACATCTCTACTATCCTTCAAATCCCAAGTTTTGGGGTTGCGTTGGCAAGTCTTGCTTGGTTGACGGCAAGTTCGTCGTTGGCACGTCTCTACCGACAGTTTCAAACTTTAGCTCATCCGCCCAAACCTGACCAGAACCGTCTAAGAGAACACCAAAGGCAATTTTTGAGCTGTTTTCCGGCACATCTAAGACGATGTTGTACTGACTCCAATCGGTAGTTCCCTTGATGGAGCGATTTTGCATATTATCAAAACTCAACACCTGATTCTCTTGACCATCAACTCGCATCCATAGCCCTGCCCAGTTGTCAACGGCTTGAGTCTTGACGTATCCAGATAGCTGGAGGCGCTGACCTCGATAAGCTTGTGCGTTAAACACTTGCATGAGTGTCCCGAAACCTTCTGTCTCTGAACTTTTAGCCTGAATTGAGCCACTGGCAGAGCCACTCTTCGTGACGGTGCGATCGGTACCCATCACGTAATTCTGAGGATGGCTACCAGCGATAATCCAACTTGTTAGTAGCTCTAGCATCGGTTTGACTTCTATTTGCTTGACTTTAGTCAAGTTTGCTGAATTCGCCTCTCTTGCACCAGTAAAGATCGATGTTTTAAGCACAGACTTAAGAATTATGGTGCGAATCGTTGGCTAGAAACCAATCCTATTAAGGATTAGGGGGATTAGCCGCAAGGAAGGTATAACAATCTTGACAACTGAATGACCATGTAGGTGAGAAACCTACCCCAACAGTCAAATCCTAAAAAATAAGCCAAGAAAAGGGAAGTTAAGTTCCTCAGATAAAAAGAGAAATAGAGAGTTAGCTAGAAACCGAGTAATTGGCGAACATATTAACCGAAGACTGAAAATATTTAAGATTTTATCTGACCGTTATAAAACTGGACTAAACAACAAAAATAATATTATTTGTTTAGAGAATGATCAAGAAGAAAAAAACGAGCTAGCAGGAACAAAGGAAACAAATATTGTTAATCAAAACAAAAATGAAAAGGGTAGACTACAAATTGAATTGAATGAAATAATTAGGAATGATCTTGCCGAAGGCATAGATAATCCTGATTCTAATTCTCCTGATAAATCCCAAGTTCTACGGAATGTTATTTTTAATGCAATTAAAGAGGCGATGAATGACTAAGAAACTTAAGCGAGAATACTGTGTGTTTCCATTGGTGTAACCTGATGAATCATTGCTTTTGATCATCAAGGGATGAAAATCGACCGACACCCCACACAAGACTCTCATAACCTTTAGCCATCTCTAGCCTTTAGCACCTTTAAAATTCTCATCACTATGGATTTTTTTTGCCACCTCACCTAATCTTTGGAATACATTCTCAAATAACTCAACATCCTTGCCTAAATAGAGGAAATCATTGTAGTAACGAGGCGATTTTTGTTTTTTCCCCGTCGCATCAAGAAAGGCTATTCTCTTTTCAGCTTCACAGATAGCAGAGGCTTCTTTTTTCAGCTTTTTGTACCAAGCTGCTCCTGTGCGATTGAGCAGCATAATCGCCGCTTCCACTTCCCATGATTGATATTGAGCGTTCGCTTTCAATAGCCAATCTTCTACCCGTCTTCCATAAGGCGGGTTGCACCATACCCGTCCAAACCACGGTTGGCTTAATCCATCGGACAAACATAATGAGTTTGTAGTGTACGAAGTATACACTACAGTTTAACTCGACAATATCCTGATTAATGTAGTGTACGGTTCGCACACTACATTAATCAGGATAACTGGAAGTACTACCCGCTTTACTCATGAGTCGTGCCATCAGGCATAACCGTTGATTAGAGCATTAGTAATTATTCAATTACACTGAATCATCAATCCAGCCACAAATCGGGCAATCAAAATGAATTAGTTCGGGGACACCGTAACAAAATGTAAATAACTCATACATAAGTCGAACATAAGTTGGACATGAATGCAAACATCTAGCTGCGACAATAATACTGAGCAAAGAAAAAGAGTAATAAATTCTAAAAAACAACAAGAATATACATTAATAGAACTTATATCTATTAACAGAATAGACTCTATCAGAGGTTTCTTCTCTTCTAGAAACCTTTCCGCTTACTAAATCCCCGTAAGGGGACTGAAACATTTAGTTTGCCTAGCAAGTAGGGAGTCAATATGACTCTTATAGCTAGATATGTGAAATAGCACGCCATAGTAGAATAGAACAAGCCAAAGTCAAGTAGGTTTTTCCTTGAACTAGAAAGGTATAGTTCTACTAGTGAACTGCTCTTCTTTCCTGTGACAATTAAATCGTCAGGACTTACGGCTAAACGCTGATTAAGCGGCAGCTCTACAGCAGTTGGCGGTTCGGGGGAAAACATAACGGTCATAGATTTTCCCACAGGATAGTTGGCACCAGACTTAACCTTTTGGATTTCACCGTTCGGAAATTGAACCACGTAGTATGACGAGGGTTTATGAGTGGATGAAGCTTTGGGTTGAATTCTTTTTAAGACAAATACAGTCGTCTCTTGCCCGTGCTGCTTTAGCCAGCTAGCCATTGCGAAGTGAGCAATTATACCTGAAGCGAATGTAAAGGCAAATAGCAGAAACACAGCAGCTATGGCAACCCTAAGAGGAAGGCTTAAAATATACCTGAGCACTATTTTCTAGAATTATCAAATCGATACTGAAGCGACTTGCGACGTAGGACTACCCCGTTTGGAACTCGCACTTATTGTAGCTCCCTTTCCCCACAAACAACAAAGTCAAGACA
>JBFLZA010000373.1:0-5463 GCA_040756535.1 Cyanobacteriota bacterium | reverse complement strand
GTTTTTCTTCCACCCCTCTCTTGAAACCCCTTGACAACTAGCATACAGGCTTAACTTGTAACCAATGGACTCGTATAAGTTTTAGCCCAGAGCGCTACCCAATTTCTGCCCAAATTTCTCCTATTAACCACTCTCACTTCGGCTTAACTTCCGTTAAATTCGCCCGATTTTTTCCTCTTTTAAGGGTCTATCAATCTAATAAAATCTCTCTAACCCTTGCCCCCTCTATACTTGAGACTCTTACAACTTTTTAATTTTGTTTGAGAAAGATGTGACTAATGCATAAGCGATCGCATTTCTGACCCAACTCCACCTCAACCAACCCCCACTCCAATCTCCTCAGACCAATCACAGGATGATTCCCTCGTGCCATCCGACCCCAACCCCTGACCCCTGCCCACGAGAAATCAAGGGTTCCGGAAAGAACTATTTCCGAAAATAGTTCTCCAGGTCGTGATAGCCTTTTTTTGACTACACACCGATCAAACAACTTGCCTTTCCAATAACACCTGTACATTGCCATCTGGCTCGAAAACCACACGGATGGTCGATTTTACTTCCCCGTCTATTGGAGAAACAAACGGTTCACCGAGCAAAGGTATACCTGTACGGTCTAGGTAGTCTCCCGCCACCTTTGCTAAAGGAAGAATTCGACTAATTGAACCATCTGCATTTAGCGTCAGAATATACTCCAACGTTTGCGTCAAATTACTAGGCGGTCGCCAGTGCGCTCTCAAGTAGTTTCGAGCCTCTGTGAGTTGAGCCGTAGTCTGTGTGAGTTGAGCAATAGTCAGCAGCGGTGTTTCTGCCTGAGACGGTGGTGTCGGCTTTGATGGCAGCAATGGTATTAATGGCAATGGTGGCAATGGCGGTGTTTGTATTGATATTGGCTGTGGCCTTTGTGCCGGAGAGATTGATATTGCTGGTCGCGGTCGTCTTTCTGGTATGGATACATACGGTATTGAGGGCAATACTGCTATTACTGGTAGCCCCCTCGAACCGTTGGTTGAAGCGCCTGTTAGATTAGTCTGGTCTAGGTTCGCACTTGTTAGCAAGGCTTGGTTGAGATTAGCGCCGCTCAAATCAGCTTCACTGAGGTTGGCTCTAGTCAGGTCAGCGCCGCTCAAATTAGCACCTTTGAGGTTAGCACCCATCAGGTTGGCATTAACCAGAATCGCCAAGCTTAAATCAGCCCTACTCAGATCACATCCGGAACATTCCTTAGTTTCCAACAATCGCCTGACGTGGGAATGGTCTGCGGCTTCAACTGGAACCGCATCTTCTAGAGAAATCACAAGTAAGGCAGCAATAAGGAATTTTGCTAGTTTTAGACTCATGTGAAAGCTCTTAATTTGAGGTTTCTAAGCCAGTAATAAAGGCGAGTGCGTTGGTTTTTGTCAAGCTATCGAAAAAAACTGACGGCTGACGACGGAAACACGCGATCGCATCCTCCCCAGACCCATCCTCCGAGCCGAACGATTTTGCGTCGTTTGAGACAGCACTATTTCCGGAAATAGTTCTCATCTGCTGGCGGAAGCGGGGAGAGTGAAGCGTGCGATCACCTTTGATTGCAATCGAGATTGCTAGCTTAAGATATGGTATGAAAAGCGAGACCCATCAAATTTGAATGAGCCAATCTATCGATGTAAGCCAAATTTACAATACGTTTTATCACATTGCACGAGAGCTTGAGCCATTTGTAGAAATAGGTGATTTAAAAATTGCTTTTGATAGTCACAAAAATGTTTATCTTTTGGGTAACGATTTTCAGGAGCAACTACACGCTAATTTGGCACTACATAGGGAAGTTCGAGAGGAGTTGCGAAACCTAATTGCAAAACGCCGCTCTCAAAAAAGCTAATTGCCATATCAAAAAAGACTTTGTATCTTTTGATATGGCTGAGAGAACCTCCGGCTCCTCAGACCGAAGGAACTGAACTAGACCTCTTGGTCTCACATCGCATCCAAGCATCCAACTCACGAGGGAACGAAAGAATGCGGGTTTCAAGGAGAACTATTTCCGGAAATAGTTCTCTCTGGGGCGGCATCGGGCGATAACAATCAAATAGCCGACCTCAAACCCCTATCAACACTCAGCCACCTGATTGTACTCTTACTTAACAACAATCAAATAGCCGACCTCAAGCCCTTGTCAACACTCACCCACCTGGCTTACCTCTTCCTTGTTGACAATCAAATAACCGACCTCAAACCCTTGTCATCTCTGACTAAGCTGAAAGCACTTGCACTCGATAACAATCAAACTCTCACCGATAAAACTTGTCCTGTCAAACCCGAATCTATCTGTAGATTCGTACCTTTACAAACTGACTGAGACTCAGGTTTCATCAACTCACAGCCTATCTACCCCAGTGAGAACCTCCGAGAGAAGCGACCGAACCGGACGCTTACCTGGTAGCCTCACATCTACGCCAGATGCTCCTATTCCTTCGGCTTTCTTTGATCAACTCTGGAGACACTTGACCTAATTTTGTATATAAAATTGGGTCAGGTGCCGGGAGATTTACAGCCGAAGTTATTGACTCTAGTAGTGTATGAGAAGAGTTTTAGCGAGTATAACAACTGTTGGCGTCTCATTTTCATTGATCAGCCCTGTCTATGGTCAGGCTGCTGAGACGAAAACTTTCCGTGTACCTCCCACAACCAACAAAAATAGCTGCTAATAGAGCCATTAATTCAAAGCCTAGTAAAAGAAGAAAAGTCGATGAAATTTTAGTGAAAAAATATGATTGATTATTGTGTAATTTATTTTATTTTTTTTTGATAATGAACGAAGAACATGGAGTTCCTTGCCTATAATTTTAATTTTCTCTTAGCTTATTTCACACATATCTTATGGGCTGACAGTTGGCGCGGTCGCTCAAAATACTGATAAGCATTCTGGCTATCAAAATTTTTGCCCTTCACCAGAAAGCGCCGCGAGAGCTGGGATTTTTGGGGTGCACAAGTTTAACTGCTAGTTCCGGGTGCTGGCTTCTGATGGGGAGAACACTCTGGCGTTTCAGCCCTGGTCACTTCTCTCCATTCCCAGCTTTGCCTGGGCGTTTGCTCGACTTGCCTCCAGCCTCGTCTCGGAATTCGTTTTTCGTTTCATTTTTAATTGCACTGAGTAGTTCTGGACTGGAATTTTCCCTTAGCCATAAAGAGAGGGCATCTTGAATGCCATCGCTCATACTCAGCCCTTTGAGAGCGCAAACTGCTTCAAACTGGCGCTTGAGAATTATATCAATCGTTGAGTTGAGGCGATCAGTTCGCTTTTTTTGGGGCATCAGGATTTTACACACGTTCCCTTTATCTTCTCATCTGTTTTTCACCTGTTCAACTGATTGTTGAATTCAACAAAAGCACAAAATCACAATTACGTAATTGTGGTAAGCTAACAGGTGTAGCGGTAAAACTTCACTGCAACTGCGAGAGAATCCCTTTGTTGGCTTCAGGGTTTAAGTTTCTCTTAAATAAATCAGAAGCCTGCGCTTGGTTTGCTTGCACATAATTCGCGCTGGCTTCTGGCTCTTTGTCAGTTAATAAGATGAATTTAATCATGAATGATTTTGTTATTCACCAACCCGTTACTTTACTAACGCCAGTTAGTAAAGGCATTGCTCATCAGGAAGACAGTACTCTACAGCATCCTCCTAAGTTTTCTGTTGGAGACGAAGTAGTCTGGGCTTATATGGAAGCTCATGATTATGGGGTTGTAGTAGACCGCGTCTGGACGACAAGAACTGTGCATACAGTAACGGGTTGGCACTATCTTGTACGCTTGCATCGTAATAGTTTCAGCTATTTTTTCTGTAAGCAGGATTGGGCTTACGAACAAGACCTCCAATTATTAGAAAAGTTTCAATTGCTGGAGGGGAAATCTCTTGAATAGAGAAAATGAACAGACAACAGCCTTCCAGAACTGGCTGTGGGGTTGCATGTCCCCTGAAGAGTTTGCCATCATTTGGGCCCCCGTAACCTACACAGAGATTGCACTATTATGCGGAGTTTCCACCTCAACTGTACAACATTGGTTTGCTAACCCCACTGCTGCTTCCCATCGACAGCCTTCTGATAGACCTCAACGCCTTCTAGCACTTACAGATTGGTGGCTCAGAACGTTCGATTTCACTCCCATGCAGCTCATAGCACAATTTGAGCACTCTGAGCGGCAGCGTTCGCTCTATTAAGTTGTCATCAGGGCGTTTTTTTTAGAGATCTCAGGCTTTAAGCTGACACATGGTAAGTCTAATCTCTGCCGAGTTAGATAGAACGTCTCACGAATCTGTTGCCAGTTAAATTCACTTAAAAAAGGAGAAAGTTTCCAATTTTTTATTCGACCCAACTTTTCCTTGGCTCCTTTGGAGAGCCATATTTTAGTCCGCATGATATCAAAGATGAAAGGCAAAAAACTTCAACAACGACTGTTATTCGTCATGGTAAAAAAAGGTTTAAGCGTCAGTTGGTAGCTTGTTACGGTGGAGCTTGCTCTATTACAGGTTGCGATAGTGTACCTGGCTCTCTTAGACTCAACTCTCACCCGTTAGTAGTAACTCCAACGAATCAGCCTTCATCCTCTTGTGATGAATCGGTTGACGAGCCATCTAGAGAGTAAAAAGCGATCACATCTCACCCTGCCGCCGACCCAGCGCCCCGACCCCGAAGGGGCTTGCATCCTGAATTAATTACGAATTACGTTGCTTGAGCGTTAGCGAGAGCGAGTCCTACGAATTACTAATTATTTGGTCACCGCTATTGTTCACCTAACAAGGCTTCCATCTGAGCTAATAATTCCTCTAATTGCTTCTGCTTGACAGGGTCTTCCCAAAACTTAGCTTGACTTAAACGACGGTAGGTTGTGTCCATACGGCTTTTGAGAGGTGGTGGTTCATAACTCAAGGAACCGATTTCCTTGAGACGCGCTCTAATTTGATTCAGGGATAAGTTTTGCGCGAGCGCTTCTTCCAAAAAGCGCTGACGCTCCGTTTCCTCTTTAATTTTCGAGATGGCTTTGGCTTTAGTGTAAGCAATCCGTCCCGTGCGTAAGGCTTCGAGAATATCCTCCGGGAGTTTCAGCAAAGACAAGCGATTGCTGACAAAAGACTCCCAACTCATCAACCCCAGATTGCTAAAGACTTCCTTGATTAACTCCGCTTCGGTTTGACTCATAACGATATTAGTCAAACGCACAGAATCATTCAACATTCGGTAAAGCAAGGACGTAACTTCGTCTTTACTCGTGTCTAACCGCAGTGCCAAAAGTTGTAGGATGCCCTCCGTCTCCTCTACGGGATTGAGGTTTTCGCGCTGGAGATTCTCAATCAACGCTAAAGCCAACGCTTCCGAATCACTCAGTTCGCGAATGACGACCGGAACTTCATTAAGTCCAGCCGCCTGAGCCGCTCGGTAACGCCGTTCTCCTGCCACCAATTCATATTTTTCATCTTCGGGCAGAGTTCG